>JAXMMN010000421.1:0-4310 GCA_034366485.1 Bdellovibrionales bacterium | reverse complement strand
CCAAGCTGTCGAGAGTCTGCTTAAAAACGGTGCTCGCCAGGTCTACGCGGTCGCTAGTCACGCTGTTCTTTCTGGACCGGCGATCTCTCGTCTCACCGAAAGCGGCATTGCAAAAGTCCTCGTGACCGACACAATTCCCCTCTCCGAAAAGGCTCAAGCCTGCGGAAAAATTGAGGTTATTTCAGTGGCCCCGGTGGTCGCAGAAGCCATCAGCCGTATCTATGGCAACGCCTCCGTTAGCTCACTCTTCGATTAGTTCCAAAATGCTCGATGAATCTGCCGATCATCTGGTTGATTCTTCTGGGATTTCGTGGGATTACCTACTTCCCAAACACAACACAGGTTAGGCGGACAAAGCGGCATCGCCAAGAGTTGAACGAGGGTTCGAACTTTAGCCGCTGGGAAACGCTCCTGAAAGGAATTGAAAATGGCAGTCGGACCACGTCAAGAAATCCCAGTCACTACACGCGAAATCGGCAAGCACGCTTCACGCACAAGCCGAACAGAAGGAAAAGTTCCTGGCGTTGTCTACGGCCCAAAAACAAAGCCCGTAAATGTTTTGGCTGAAGAAAAACTGATCAAGAAGTTTCATGGTCGCAAATTCGAATCGACACTTTTCACTTTGAAAACAGATGTCTCGGGTCTCGACAAAGTCGTCGTTCTTCTTCGCGACATTCAAGTACACCCTGTTACACGTCGCCCGGTTCACGTTGATTTCTACGCTCTCGATATGGCGTCTAACGTCGTCGTCAGTATCGGTCTTCGTTTCGAAGGCAAACCAGTTGGTCTCTCGGATGGTGGAGTTCTTGAACTCATCGTCCGCGAAGTCGATGTTGAGTGTAAGCCAAACGAAATCCCAGAAGAAATCGTAGTTGATGTTTCTGGTATGAACGTCGGTGATGCGCTTCACGTATCGGATCTCAAAGCGCCAGCAGGCGTTAAGTTCATGTCGCAATCGACTTTGACACTCGCTACTTGCGTCGTACCAAAAGAAGAAGCAGCTACTCCAGTCGCGGCAGCGGCGGCGGAAGCAGCTCCAGCGGCGGCGGCAGCTGGAAAAGCGGCACCTGCAGCGGCAGCGGCGAAAGCAGCACCTGCAGCAGCAGCGAAGAAGTAATTCGTTCGAACTTTCAGAACGAAAAGAGACCGCCTGCTATTGGCGGTCTTTTTTTTATCAGAAATTTATTTCGAATTTGAAAACTGGAGAACTTTTTAGTGTTTCTGATTGTGGGCTTAGGAAATCCGGGCGCGAAGTACTTGCTGACCCGACACAATATCGGATTCATGGCGCTTGATCGCTACTTCGAATCCGCCGGTGGGAAACCCCAGTGGAAAGATCAGCACAAGGCTCTCGTCGCTCGCGTAAAAATTGACGGGCAAGACGTGATCTTCGCAAAACCGCAAACCTTTATGAATCTCAGCGGTGATGCAGTTCGGTCGATCATGGATTTCTATAAAATCGACCTCGACCATCTGCTCGTGGTCCATGACGAACTCGACATCGGCTTTGGTGCGATCAAAGTTCAACGCAATCGTGGCCCTGGCGGCCACAACGGTTTAAAAAGCCTGAACGAAAAGCTTGCGACGCAAGACTACACCAGGCTGAAGCTCGGCGTAGGTAAGCCGCCAGACGCACGGTGGGACATTGCGAACTGGGTGCTTTCTGGGTTTTTCGCTGAAGAAGTTCAAGTTTTGCCAGAGTTCTTAGACACAGCTGGTGACGCGATCGAAAGTTTTGTTCTAAATGGATACCAGAAAACAGCGACGGCCTACACCCGTGGTCCATTGCTGGAAACGAAGGAGTCGAAAGTATGAGTTTACAAGTCGGAATCGTAGGACTGCCAAATGTCGGCAAATCGACTCTTTTCAATGCATTGACCTCGAATAAAGCGGAAGCGGCGAACTATCCTTTCTGTACCATCGATCCCAATGTGGGCGTCGTCGCAGTGCCTGATGAGCGTTTGGCAAAAATCAGCGAACTCATTAAACCAAAATCGTTGATTCCGACGTCGATGGAGTTTGTCGACATCGCCGGTCTCGTGGCGGGAGCCTCGAAAGGTGAAGGACTTGGAAACCAATTCCTTGGCCACATCCGTGCGACCGATGCGATCACTCACGTGGTTCGATGCTTTGACGATCCCAACATCATTCACGTCTCTGGCAGTGTCGATCCCCTTCGCGACATCGGCGTCATCAATACCGAACTTATGCTTGCGGATTTGGATTCGGTCGAAAAGCGAATTCAAAAAGTCGAAAAGCTTTCGAAGTCCGATAAAAAAGCGAAAGCCGAATTCGACGCCTTTAAAAAGGTCGCTGATGTTTTGAACTCTGGTCGCGCTGCGCGCGCAACTGTTTTGGAAGACGCGGAACTTCCGCTAGTTAAAGACCTCCACCTCTTGACGATGAAGCCCGTGCTTTATGTCTGCAACGTCAACGAACAAGACTTCGCTGCCGGCGGAAACGCGTGGTCAAAACAAGTTGAAGAACACGCAAAATCAGAGGGAAACAATTCGATTCTGGTTTGCTCTGCGATGGAGGCCGAGATCTCTCAGCTTCCACTCGCGGAACGCGCAGAATTCCTATCGTCACTTGGCGCAAGCGAACCAGGCCTCAACCGACTTATTCGCCAAGCCTATGGACTTTTGGGCCTCTACACCTATTTCACTGCGGGTGAAAAAGAAGTTCGCGCATGGACGATCCGCAAAGGCATGAAAGCGCCGCAAGCCGCTGGCGTCATTCACACTGATTTCGAAAAAGGTTTTATTCGTGCCGAAACCTATCACTGCGAAGATTTGTTCGCTCTCAAGTCGGAACCCGCTGTTAAAGAAGCAGGAAAGTACCGCCTTGAAGGCAAAGACTATGAAGTGAAAGATGGCGACATCTTGTTCTTCCGTTTCAACGTGTAAAAATGGATCCGATCAGTCAGGCCGTTATCGGCGCCAGCTTCTCGCAATCCCATTCGAAAGCCGCCACCAAAATGCCTTTGGCTTTGGTGGCGGGCATCATTGGCGGAATGGCGCCCGATCTTGATGTTCTGATTCGCTCTTCCTCAGATCCGCTTCTCGCAATTCAGTTTCATCGCCACTTCACTCATTCGCTCTTCTTTGTTCCTTTCGGCGGCGCAATCGTCGGTGCGTTTCTTTATTTTACTTTGGGCGCGTGGTCTCGTCGCTCGGAAAACAAGTCCGGAAAAACCGGGACTTCTCGCTTTGGAAATGGGTACTCGCTCTTTGATTGGATTTTCTTTTCTACGCTTGGCTTTGCCAGCCATGGATTGCTAGACGCTTGCACCTCTTACGGGACGCAACTTTTGTGGCCCTTTTCAAACCTTCGGGTCGCCTGGAACAATATCGGGATCATCGACCCGGTTCCCACGCTCACATGGCTCATCGGTGCGGTGTTAGCCTACCGAACGAAGAGTGTACGCCCGGCTCGAATTGCATTGGCGATCGGCGTTGCCTACTTGGTGTTCGGTGTTTTTCAACGTGAACGCGCCGATGATGTGCAGGCTGACTTAGTTAAAAGACGAGGTCACGAGGCTGTTCGACGCGAAGTAAAGCCCACCATCCTTCAACTCTTCCTTTGGAAGTCGATCTATGAATACAACGGGCGCTATTTTTCCGATGCGATTTATGTCGGACCATTTTCAAACCGCGTCTACCAATCCAGCGCTCCCGAAGGATTGTTGAAATTTGAAGTCGGCACTTTTCCTAAGCTGGAGTCAAAACCAGATTCGATCCTTGAAGCGGATTTGAAGCGTTTTGCTTGGTTTTCTGATGATTGGCTTGCACGAGTTCCGCAGCATGAAGCCGTCAATCAAATGGTCATCGGCGACATTCGTTACTCGCTTTTGCCTCAAGAAATCGATCCTCTATGGGGAATTCGCTTTGACCAGGAAAATTATGACGCCCATGTCGAATACGTCACCTTCCGCAATGTCACCGATCGGAAATTTGGTGTATTTCGAAAAATGCTTCTAGGCCAAGACCTCGAGTAACGTTATACAGCTCCTCGATGGCGCACCATAAAACACATCAAGAACATCCGCAGCGACAATGGCTGATAGGCGCCATTGTTCTTTGTGGTGGACTGATCATAGGTTGGTTCACGATCTTCACAGGAGACTCCGCACACGCGAACGTGTCAGCAAGTCTCGATCGACATCACCACTTCTCCTTTCTTTCAGACGTCATTTCGTATCCGGAAGATCAGTCAAAATCCGGCATCACGGTTTTAGAAACTGTTTTACTGATGACCGAAATTGAAACCCTGTTTCGAAGTGACGTTCAAAAAGTTTCGAGCGGGTTTCA
>JAXMMN010000420.1:0-8442 GCA_034366485.1 Bdellovibrionales bacterium | reverse complement strand
CTGCGTGCGTCTGTTTTTTCTGCGACCGAAACTCCGTCGATCCCGAGACGACCTGTGGTGGCGTCCGCTGTCATTTTGTAGTTGATGACGTTTTCATCTCCGCCAAAAGGACCGACGTGGAATTCTAATTCCTCACCTGTCCCATCCAGCAGAGTTTTTGAACCGAAGCGTGTCGTCTTTGCGATACGATCGCTTTCCAGCACCAACTGCTGCACCTCTTGGTCAAGGAACGCACGCTCCTCGTCACCGATGTTGTCAGATGCGGCCTGAACGCCTAACTCTCGAAGTCGAATTAAAATATTATTGATCTCACTCAATCCACCCTCAGACACTTGCACCAAAGAAACCGCGTTGAACGCGTTCTGTCTTGCCATCGCAAGACCTCGCGTTTGACCTTTGATGTTTTCCGAAATCGCGAGACCGGCAGCATCGTCTGCTGCGTTCACAATTCGGCTACCTGACGACAATGCTGCTAAGGCATGTGCGCCGCGTGTCTGTTGTGTTCCTAACTGTCGTTGTGCGTTGATCGCCGCAACGTTGGTAGAAATTCTCAAGCCCATACGTACCACTCTTTCTTGTCCAGACGGACAATCCCACAGCCGCTTGTGCCCATCACAAGCGGGTTGCAATGCGAGCCCCCTCGCGTTGCTTTTGTTCCAAAATTTTTTGTGGGACGCCCGAGGGCGACCGAGAGTTGCGGGTGACTGTCCGCTTCTCTCGGGCCCGCGGGACTATCGAAGGAGTGTGTTTACAGTGACTGCTGAAACGCTCTTCTTACGACTGCCCCAATGTGTTTTCCGTACGTACTACTTCTCGGCTTTGGTCCAGCAGACTTGAGACCTTGGTCGAGTCCAGATCACAACGCGGCGCGTCTTGTGCTGGAAAACACATGGGAAGGTAAGAGAAAAAATATTTTTGAACCCCGCTAAAGGTCTAGGTACTGGACCTTTAGCGAGCTTGAGCTTTGGCGAACTACAGCATCGTGCAGGAAACCGATTCAACCGAGTATGCGCCCCAGTTTCCGGTCGAGTGATCGTAGTGGTCGTAGAGGTAAGAAACGACGTTCGCCTCATAGGTATCAAAAATCATCTGATCCAAACGCTGCTTGTAGCGAAGTACCGTTGTGAACTTCCGATCGACGATCCCTTGATCGATGCGAATGTCCTCGACTGTCGATGACATCACTTCAACGTCACCGTAAAAGCCGCATTTTTCCTGAAGAGATTCGAGAACGAGAGATTGGTGACGAACTTCATAGTTCGAACCTGCCATGACATAGGACGCTTCAGCGGCCGAAGCCAAAAATAATGCTGCGCCCAAAAGACCAGCTGCAAAGATAGATTTGAACATTAAAAAACCCCTCTGTTTGAATTGAGGGGTCGTCATACGCTTAATTGGTTTGGTTTCAAAGTCAGGATTTGATCAGACCGTTTTAGAGCAACAGTTTCATTGCCCGGCCAGGATTCTGGTTGGCCTGCGCCAGGACAGAGACGCCAAATTCCTGTAGCACTTGCGCCTGCGCCAACTCTGCCGATTCGGCTGCGACATCGGTATCGGAAATCCGCGACCTTGCAGCCATGACGTTTTCCCGCTGAACATCCAAATTGTTTCCGGCGATTTCCAAGCGCCCCTGAATGGAGCCAAATCCAGCTCGCGCATTTGCAAGAGTCACGAGCGATTCATCAAGATTTTCCAGAACCGTTTGCGCTTCATCTTGATCGCTGACCGCTAGCCCGCTTAAGCCCAGCGAATCTGCGCGGGTATCCGTGTCCAGTCGGTAACTGATGACATCTGTTTTCGGATCACCACTTGTTCCTAGGAAAAATTCAAACTCTTCGTTCGTTCCGACAAGCAGTTGCTTCTGTCCAAACCGTGTTGCCTGAGCAATTCGATCAGCCTCTTGAACAAGTTGTTGGAATTCAACGTCGAGGAATTCTCGCTCGCTATCACCCACGGTATCACTCGCTGCTTGGACAGCGATTTCTCGGAGCCTCACGACAATGTTGTTTTGTTCAGAGAGGCCGCCTTCGGCAACTTGAATGAGGCCAATCGCGTTGTCAGCATTTCTCCTGGCCTGCAAGAGCCCCCGCTCTTGGCCACGAAGCTGTTCCGAGATTGCATAGCCGGCGGCATCATCCCCTGGACGGACAATACGATTGCCCGATGCCAGCCGTTGATACGAACGCTCAAGACGTCCGCTGTTCTTTTCAAGGTTGCGGGCAGCCGCAATCGCGGCCACATTAGTTCCAATCCGCAGTCCCATACTCGCCCCCTCCAAAATTGTTGGAAGACGCGACCCACATCTCACGGGGCAAATCCCGTTTGTCACGACTCTCAAGCAGACCGTTGTAAGTAAAGCGGTACCCCCCGCCCCTCTTTTAGGTCTGAAAAAATCGAAGACCCCATCCATGGAGTCCGGCGCAAACAAGGACCCTTGGGGTCCGTCGCACTCGTATGAAGCCATCGCTTCAGCAGTCATATATGTTTTCGGCGCGCCGCGTCACAACTTTAGTCTTTTGTTGCGCGCTGCGTAATATTAATGAAAGGACTGAGGATTTTCAAAACGGAGGCGCTGTCTCATCTTGAGCCGTACCTCGATCGGTGCACAGAAAGGCACGCAAACAGGATCGTGCGAGCGTCATCGAGACTCAGGTTTTGGAATTTGAAACTGACTGCATGCCCGTCCTGCGGGCGAACGGCACTTTCTACCCCATGATCACGAACGATCAAGGCAGACACGTCAGCGAACTTTTCTGCGCCTGTGCCACGCTCCGGCTTAAGCGAAAGACTCAACCGTCCAGTCAACACATCGCCTTCTTTCGCCGGCCCCAGCGAAAGCGGCCACAAGACACGCATGCCTCCGGCCGAGAGATCAAGCAACAAGAGCTTCACATCGGAGCCATCGATTTTTGTCGCGAATCGAAGATCATCCACGCGGACACCAACTCGAAAATCACTTCGCCGTTGAAGCTTAAGCAGTGACCTGCCGGCGTTCAGTGTGAACGTTGTCATCGAAACATCTGTGACGACATCTCGAATGGCATATTGTCCATCGACAAGGCTGATCACTATTTCCATGGGAACCCCGGCAGAAAGCCCGCCGGGAAATGCAGAGCTCAACAGCGGGGCGCCACCACCTGAAACTTTTTTTAAGCCTAAGACGAGATTTGAGTCGTGAAGCCCTCGAATTTCAAGAGCGATACTTTTTCCACGCGAGACTTCGCAGTGAATTTCTGCTTGATCGGCCTGGGCGATTTTTAGAATACGGGAAATTTCGTCTGGCGAGGTCACCGCCGCGAAATCGCTCATTGCTCGCTCCCTCTAGGCGACACGCTTCAAAACAGAAAAACCACTCTTACTTTCCGTGAGTGCCGCATCTGACAAACTCTCAAGATCTTCTACATTGAAGTCGAGATTAAAATCTTTCTCAAGCTCTACCATTGCTTGCCGCTTAACGGCCTCGCGATAAACCTGCTTGCCGACTTGTTTGCGCGCGGCCTCAAACTTCAATCGAACTCGATCCAGCGCATTTTGCGACGATGGCGTGGATTGCGCTGCAAGGGCCGCGGGTTCGAACTCCTTAACCGCCTCAATCGCCAGCGAATCACTCCCAGCGATCACCTTGGATTTTGCGGATGCCGAACGCCCCGCAGGTTTCCGTTTTTCCTTTTCTTTCTCGTTCTCCTTCTCCCGCGCAAGGTTCGCCAGTCGCTGAAGTGCATCTTTTGTCGCGGCGTCCAAGCCAGCTTTCACGTTTGAGTTGGCCGAGGGTGCAGAAACTAAATGCAAGGAGGCTTTGTCGGAAGCCGCGCGTGGCGAAACCTCGGAGGCCGTGCCTCGCGCCGAAGGACCGATGGGTGCTTCAAAAGGAGCCGAAGATACTTTCATAAGTCGGTATCAAGTCTACCGAACCAAGAGATCTTATGATTCAGAAAATGTTCGGAACAAATCTCCGAGGTCGCCAGGTGTATGAATTTGAGATGCGCGAAGCTCGGCGGCTCGTTCCGCACCAATCATCAACATGGCCTTTGCTTCGGCCTTCAGCCGCGCCGTCGACTGCCGTTCGCGCTTCCAACCACCATTTGCGCTGATGGATGTTCGCTTTTCTTCGATCATTTCCACTAGCTCAGTCACTCCTAAACCAGTGAGCGCAGAAATTTTCAGAACCTTTGGAGCGTCTGGCCCCATGGACCGCGGATCCAACTCAACAGCGGCTTCAATTTCTCTCGCGAAAACGTCTGCTCCCGGTCGATCGGACTTATTGACGACAAACAGATTCGCAATTTCCATGAGGCCAGCCTTCATGCCCTGAATGCCATCACCAGACTCGGGAGTCAGGCACACCGACACGTGATCGGCGACGTTCATTATTTCAAGTTCGGTTTGGCCAACGCCAACGGTTTCCATCAACACCACATCAAACTTCGCTAAATCAAAAGCGCGCACCATCAACCAAGCCGAGGCGCTTAGCCCCCCAAGTGATCCCCGCGATCCTAGAGAGCGAATGAAAACACCTTGATCCAATACATGATCAGAGTAGCGAATTCGGTCACCCAAGATCGCGCCCTGGGTGAAGGGGCTTGATGGGTCGACCGCTAAAACTGCAACCGTTTTCCCACGACTTCGCCATTCGCCGATCAATCGAGAAATCAACGTCGACTTACCAGCCCCCGGCGGCCCCGTGATTCCAACGCGAAAAGCTGAATGGGATGGCTCAAGCAGTTCAGGCGCTTCGCCAACAATTCGAGGCCCGCGACGCTCTAGCTGCGTCAGCAATTTCGCCAACGCCATTCGATCACCCGCCGCTGACTTTTCGATGAGCTCACGAAGTAGATTCATTCGAGAAGCATATAAAGTGCCCCTAGACGAGTCGAGCAATCTTCCACGTTTTGTGGCGCGCGTTTTGGCGCCCCTGTCGAAAGGTTTTTCACACGAGTGGATTTTTCATGGCTCCTCACGCCCCAACGGTGCAATGCAAATTTCGAAACAAATACGAGTACTTAGCGCAATGACCGTGGGTCTCGAGAGGGGGAAATCAAAAGGGTTCTGTTCTTGCGTTGTTAGAGAGTCGGAGGATTCCGATGAGCAACCGAAATCGAACATTATGGCTAGCAGCGATCGTCGTGATCGGCCTTGGCCTTATGATCGAAGCGATGAAAACATCGCGCAGCTCAACGACGGCCAGCAATCGCAGCCGTGGCGGACTCTTTGGTTTCGCTTCGATGGAAGACGAAAGCTCTCCAGAGCTTGGCATTCGCAATCGCCGTGGTGTTTCGCACATGCAAGCCGCCGATCGAGCGCGAGCTCGTCTGCAAGGCCGACTTTCAGGCGGCCGTCTTGCCGGATTGACGGCCGATCTTGATTCTCAGCCCGCTAAGCCGGAGGCCACACCGGGTGCCGCGAACTTGGCTGCACCTTTGAAAATCAACACTGAAGAAGCTGCGAAAGCGGCTGCTAAGAAAAAGGCCGACGCCGCAAAAAAGAAAAAGAAGAAAAAGAAAAAGTCTGCCGTTGCCCAAAAGCAAAACGCTGTGGACGTCACCGTCACTGAGGATTCGGATGATGATTCCGAAGACTCACCCGACCTTTCGGGTCCTGGCGCTGCCGCCGTTCGCGCCATTGTTACCAACTCAGGTAAAGCGGCCGGTGACGCGAAAAATACTGACGACTCGAACGAACCCGAAACACTCGAAGAGTGGATCGCCTACATCATGCGCGAGCCAAGCTATGAGCGAACGATGAAACTTGTCGATGCGGTTCAACAACGCCGCTTAGATCCGTCGATCTTTCATGACGTGATCGCAGAAATGCTGGCCGACTCACGGGAAAAAATGCAGGAGCACGCGGTCTTGGCCTTGGGTTCTTATCCAAGCCTCAAAAGCTTCCTGATGCTTCAATCTATCAACTTCACGATTTCTGAAACTTCGCCGCTAAAGATACAGTCGCGCAATCATCTGAAAAACTATTCACGAATCGAGAACTTGCGCTACCTCGCAAGTCTCATCGCTAGCTCTGGATCTGGTTCAGGATCTGGTTCCGTCGATACCAATGTTCTGTTTGAGGCTCTTCGACTGATTCACCTGTCGGCCAACTTTTATTCTGGTGGCGCCACCTCTAGCAGCAGCGGCGGCTCGCAAACACCACCAAAGCCAGCGGCCACTCCCCCAAGTGTCGTGCGTCAGTTCAATCCGCTGGTCCCCGCGTTAAATCGCATCGCGCAGACCTCGAACGATTCAAGCATTCGCCAAGAGGCCGCTCAGGCACTGCGACAAGTTCAAATCATCACCGGCACCTAAAGGTACCTTTTTTCTGACTACTGGAACCGCTTCTTACTGCGTTGACACTTGATGAACTGCTTAAACGTTTCTGCCGAACCATAGGTTGGTCCGTAGTCTCGAACGTAGCCCTCTGTGTGTGCACGCTCTTCGTCGCCATCATCCCAAAGCACTAGATCAGTGAACTGATATCCGGCTCCGTCGCCAAAAAGATGAAGGTCGCCGTTTTTCAAAATACGTAGGTCCCCGCCTTGGCCGTTGAGATTGGACATCAGCGTCATCTTCCCGTCGTGCTCGGAAGGCGTGACCGAGATCGCACCGGCCTCTTCGTCGCTACCCGGATAATTGACCAACTGTCCCTTACCCGAAAGCACATCCAAGTCTTTGATTGCGAAGCGAACTGTCACTGTTACGTTTGGTTCATTTACTTCACACGAAAAATACGTCGTTACGCTTCTTGCGTCTGCCCCAGACGCTGCCAATTGAAACCCAAAAGCGATCGCTAAGATCACAAGGAATCGGATCATTTTTACCCCCCATTCTTGGTAGATGCCGTTTGTCCGTATTCGGATTTACGCCAAGTAGCTAGAAAAAAGCCCCCCGCAGCTAGCACCGCCGCACCATTGAAAACTTCACCTAGCCGACCGGGCGAACCTCCTACATTTTTGAAACGCGGCGCGTTTCAAAAATGTAGGAGGTACCTACGGGCGGTCGACAAAAACTGCCAAGCGAACGAAACTGCCAAGATGCTCTCCTTTCTCATGAGTCGACAGGATTTTAAGATTCCACTGCCTCACTTGCGAACTATCGTTTTAATTTTCGCGGCCGCCCTTGTTTTTGGCTTTGCATCCGATGCCTCCGCTTCACTTTTGTTGCCACAGAATTTGTCGTCTCCAGATCGCAAAGAAGCGCTTCGCCTCATCGGCTTCGGTACTGCCGCAAAAACTCTTTCCGACCCTTATGCTTTGGGAGGCTACAACGGCCTTGAGTTCGGACTTTCACTTGAAACGATTCCGACGGAAGATTTAGCGCGCCTGGGAAACAGATTGGTCGCAGCACAGTCGGATGTGACAGTGCCGAAGTTTTCGGTTGGAAAGGGGCTTTACTCCAATCTCGATTTCTTCATTCACTTCATCCCCTACAATCAAAGAAATGAACTTTCGCAGTTTGGTGGAATACTAAGATGGAGTTTCTTTGAGGCATCGTCACTTCCACTGTCTGCCAGTGTCGTTGCGCATATCAACACTGGAAATATCAGCAACCAAATGGCGACTCGCACGTACGGCATTGATCTCATGGGTGGAATTAATGTCAACGAAGTCGCCCTTTATGCCGGTGTGGGCGCCGTGCAATCGGTAGGTAGCTTCGTGGGAGGAACCTCAGGCGTCACAGACACTCAGCGCCTAGAGTACGAAAGCGTTAGCACCCTTCACACGCTTGCCGGTGGTACAATTCGTGTGGGTTCAGTGTTTGTTGCAATTCAATTAGATCGATACACCCAAAGTGTTTTAAGTGGTAAAATAGGGCTTCGCTTCTAGGAGGAACGCATGATGTCTTCAATTCGCCTAAGTACAGTACTCGCTTTCGCTTCAATTTCCCTTTTGGTGGCTGCGGAAACCAGCGTTGCACGCTCGGTAAAAAAGGATGTCGCTCCACCTGCCGCAGTCGCAAGCCCGAAAGTCGAGTTTCTTGAGCCCGTCAATGGCGCGACCGTGGCAGAAAAATTCAAAGTACGAATGAATGTGATCGGGTATAAAATTGCGCCCCTTGGAGAGCTAGAAAAAGGAAAAGGGCACCACCACATCGTCATCAACGGCGGACCTGTTGAAGAGGGAAAAGTTGTGCCTACCGACGAAAAGCACATTCATTTCGGCAAAGGCCAAACGGAAACTGAGCTGACGCTCCCGCCGGGAAAGCACAAGCTGACCTTGCAATTTGCCGACGGTGCGCACCGATCTTATGGAGAAAAGCTGTCGCAAACAATCGAAGTGACTGTTCAAAGCGGAAAGTAATTTTAAGATTTAATTTTTTCGATGATGTTTGAAGTCGAGCGACCGGGCTGGAAAGTCAAAGACTTCACCGTTCCACCCCGCTCGAGCACCGACTTCGCACCGACAATTTTATCTGGCGCCCAATCGCCGCCTTTGACTAAAACATCGGGCTCTAA
>JAXMMN010000419.1:0-6026 GCA_034366485.1 Bdellovibrionales bacterium | reverse complement strand
TCAAGCTTACCGGTCCACGTCGGGAAGGCCGAGCCGTTTACCTGCAAAGTATTTTGAATTTTGAAATGATTATTGTCTGGCGCAGATCCAGCTTGAACTTTTTCGATTCCCGCCGTGTCCTTTGCGATGACTAGCGCAGGTGAGTCTATGATTTCAGGCCAAGGCACTTCCGAGCTGGGTGTCGCGCGGGTTCCATCAATCCAATAGATTCGGCCATCTTTCGCCTTCACTTTGGCAATCGCATGATTGAAATAGTCTGACGTTGGAATAAAGAGATTCGGAAGTTGATCGCGCAGTGTTCGGTCGGTTGGATCTGCACTGTGAACGAGCGCAACATTCGCTTCGAAACCGATTGATTTCGCGATCGCGACGATTGAGGTTGCAAAGTCCTTGCAGTCGCCCTTGCGCTCACTGGCGACAGTACCGTGACCTTTCGGGAAATAGGCGCTCTCAAGCGTCGTCCAGTTCCCAGAGTAGCTGATGAGCTTCGAAAGCTCGAAATGAATGCGATCGAGTTTCAATCGATCTGACTTTTCATTAGTTGCGACGTCGCGAATTTTTTGGAATTCGATTGGAAGTTGAGAGTTGGAAATTGCGTCGTACTTTTCTGCTAGTTTCGTGGCGATCGCCGACCAGGTTTTGGCGTTAGAAAAGTAAATCACTGGAATGTCGCCCGGCTCGAGCAAAGCCTTTCCTTGAAGCTCAAACGCCGTGAATATCGGCGCAGCTGATTTGGCGAGCATTGTGAAGGGAACTGGCGGACCGGTGCGCTGAAGATTGAATACGTTTTGCAGGCTAAGAGGGCTATTAGGCGACTTTGCGAAACCAATTGCTGACGTGTTGAAGCCACCGCTGGAAGACGCGGTAGCCTCGAAGTTCAATATAGGTGTTGCAGGATCAAAGTGCAGTGAGAGCTCAGCGATTCCGGGGATGTTCGGCTTAACACTTTGTTCGTATTGGATTTCTACTATTGAGTTTGCAAGTACATTGTTGAACGGGACGATCACTTTTTTAATGTTCTCGAGACCAACGGCGCTGTCCGAGAAAGATTTCACAAGTATATTTTTTGGTAATACGGGAGTTCGCGTTTCACCGTTGATTGTAGCTGCTGATATAACTTTGATCGTGCCAGCTGCGGCGTTGAAGGGGATTTCTCTGATGCCAATAGCGACTCGTCCTTTTTCGCTTTGAGCACGGTAGGCGACCGTTGACTGAATTTTGGTCTCGCCGTTGGACTCAAGGGTAATTTTTTGATTGAGGCGTTCAATGACAACATCTACAGAGCTGATTGCACGCATTCTTTCGACATGCTGTGGACTTGGGAGCGATGTCGGAACCTGAGCGCCCAATTGCTCAGCCGGCAATGTGAAAATAGACAGTATCAAAACAGAACAAATATTTTTTTCGACCTGTGATGTCTTCATTATCGAACATTCGGCAGCAATGGCTATTGTCTAAAGCAATCCGTCGAAAACTAAATTGAAATAAATAAAAGCGGACGAGGGGCCCGCTAATGGTCGGTAAAGAAAAATTAACTTTAGAAACCGTCGTGACGTTAATTCGTGCGCGACGCCTGCGGCGCGCGGAAGTACCTAAAACGTCCAGCCAAGCATGAAGTCCAATGCGACGCCGGCAGATCTTTCTGCCGAGACGTCGCGCGAAGTGCCGGCTTCAACCACAGTGACTTTTGAAGCCTGAGCACCGACCTGAAGTCCCGCGCCAAGAGACATGTTGAATGAATCCCAGAACCACTGATATCCACCAATTCCTGTCAGTGTGATTCCGGAAGCCGTCGCTGAAATCGGATTACCTGATGTTTTTCCAGTTCCATAAACTTTTGCCGAAACAAACTGTGCAATCGGCGAAAAATAGAAGCCGGTTTGATATGCGCCACTTTGCGACCAAACGGCACGTGCCCCAACAGCGTTGCGTTCGAGATTTAGTTTATTGTCGACAAACAGCGTGTCTTCGACGGCAATCCGCCAGATCCCGATTGTTGGACCGACAGTCCAATCTTCCGAAACTTTAAAATCTAAGTCCAAATTTAACCAACCGATCAAAAGACTGAGAGGTGCAAAACGAAAGTTCGCACTCGCGCCACTGGATCCAGTGGATTCAGATTGAGCGAAGCTTGGCTGGGCGGCGAACATCACGCCGAACATCAATGAAAGGGCGAGAAACAGAGTCGAAATGGATTTGCGCATAAAACTTAAACCTCCAGATTTTGAACTCTTACAGGGTAAGAGAATCTAGAGTTCGATCAACAAGTTCTTAAGGAGTCCAGTATCCGCTATTTGCAAATGTGTCGGAATCTTGGAACACGCGTCCCATCACCTTTGGGCGAAGGAACTGTTTCAACGAACATCGCGGCTGGCCTGACCCAAAGTCGGCCGAGTTCATTTTCATAAAGTGATTCGTACAGAACAAACTGCTCCAGCGTTTCGCTGTGTCGGCCAGTTCCGATCACTCGATACGGCATGCCTTTGTAGTGTTCATAGAGCCCACTAGGCACTTCAATCAGTTTGTCGGTTTGTTTCTCGGACTGCTTTTTTTGAGGTGCCATTTCGGAATTCGTCATTCTGACCAAACTGTTTCTTGAGCTACCCACTTGCAACCTTTTTTTAAAACGACGAGTTCGTCCAAAGCGTCGCCGCCGTGAAGGACAGACCGAATTTGGTAAATTTCAAATTTCTCACTGGAACCAACTAACTGTGCTGGCTGAGTGTAGGCTCCGCCGGTTTTCAACAACCCCTCGGCTTCCACCTGGCAAGTGCCAGATGCAGGGCTTGTATTTGCGAATGAGATTGAAGCAGTGGAGACGACGGCGAAAACGAGAGACGAGATTAAACGCATAAGGGCTCCAGTCCAGGGGGTTAAATCGAATTCCCTGAGCAGAGAGGTCCTATCTGAGTCCCTCTACGAGGTCATGTTAGGAATCGTTTGAAGTGGGTCGATCGATAAATTTGTAATTCCCTAAGATCTGCCACACGGTCACAGGAAACGGGTTTCGCCGAACGGGAATGGGAAGCAGCAGAATTAGAGCCCAAATCAAAGCCAGTACCGAGACAGTGACACTTTGTCCAATTGTCGCAAGAATCGGCCCGCCAAAAAACACAAGGCCGGCCCGAAAAACAGTGGTGAGGAAGCGACAGAAGCTATCGAACCAGGTGACGTTTTCGCCCTTCAAAGTGACGAGGCGAATTTTTGCGACGCGGTGGCCGAGCGAGCCTTTTCCTGGCAAATGGGGCGCAAAAAAAACCATGAAGCCAAGAAAAAACGTAATGGCGGTCGTCGTATAAAAAAACACAGAGAGCATTTTTGGTGGCATTAACTGCATGCCCATTGGCTTTACTTCTGTCTCGGGAATCGCCGCGTTCAAGATCGCGACAAGAGTCATGACGATCGAAAGAGCTACCAGGCCGTCGACCATAAGTGCGAGCGCGCGTTTTCGAGATGAGGTGGGCTTAACCATTAACGGCTCCTTCGGAAACTGCCTTCTCATTGATAAATCCAAGCCACGCGACCATGAAAGCGGCAGCGGTCTGTGCTGTTGAAATCACGACAAGTGAAGTGGAGTCAGCAGTAACGCCGGCGGCGGTCCACCCCAAAGTTCCAACTCCATAAACCAAAAAACAGAGTGAACCAGAATTCCGCGCACCTCGGAAATGTTCAAAAGCCGCAATCAAAAGTGCTGTCGTGCAAAGCGCACCGGCAAGAAGTGCATGAGTCATGCTTTAAATCATGCTTGAAGTCTTCGTCGGAACCAAACTCGAAGTACGGGAATCATAAACAGAAGTTGCAGTGCGCAGGGGACAATCAGCGCTAGGTCGGAGGTGCGAAATCCAAAGAGAGTCCATTGCAGAATTCCCGCAAAGTAGATCGGCAAAAACCAATCGCTTTCGATAAAGTAGCTTGATGATTTTTTACGAATGCGGATGCATTCATAAATCACTGCGAGCGCGCACAAAACCGAGGCCGTCCAAGTAAACACTCGTAACGCCTCGGCTTCACTCATTTCGATCACTCCGGATCTTCAAGATACGTGTAGCCCGACAAGCCCTCTTCGTAGTGCTTCATCAGTGCTTTCGCTTCGTTCTTAGTCAAAGTGCCGCGGCTGATAGAATCCTCGCTCGTTCTGCGAATCGATTCGATAAGTTCGTGGCGATTGTACTGAACGTACGAAAGAACTTCTGTAACGGTATCGCCTTCAACAACTTCGTCGACCGTGTAACCAGCGCTTGAGAGCGTGATGTGAACAGCGTCCGTGTCGCCAAAGAGGTTATGAAGATCGCCCAAGATTTCTTGGTAGGCGCCCACCAGGAAAACACCCATGTAGTAGGGTTGACCTGTGAACTCGTGAACTTCGAGGCCGGTCTTTTTTTGTTTCGCAAATTCACCTGTCGTGTCGATGAACTGACCGATCTTGCCGTCCGAGTCACAAGTCAGGTCGACCATGATCGCGCGACGAGTCGGTTCTTCGTTTAAGCGGTGAATTGGAAGTACTGGGAACAATTGTCCGACGGCCCACGAATCCGGCATCGACTGGAATACCGAGAAGTTACAGAAGTAGGTGTCCGACAAAGTTTCGCGAAGTGCTGTCGCCATGTCTTCTGCGTCGGGGTTTTGACGTGCGAGTTTTTCCATTCGCGTGAGAAGTACCCAGCAAAGGTTTTCAGCTTTTGCGCGCTGTTGAAGTGACAAAACACCAAACGTGAACAGCTGCAGGATCGTCTCTTTGATGTGAAGCACGTCGTGATAGAACTCGTGCATGTTGTTCGCATTCAGTTGTTCCATCATGTAGCCCAAATCTTGAATCACGCGGTGATCGTCTTTCGACGTGGTCACTGACGGTTCGCGCTTTTGGACTTCGTTGATACCGAGAACATTGAAAACAAGAACCGAGTGATGCGCGACAAGTGCGCGACCACACTCGGTCACGACGTTTGGATGTGGAGTTCCGCGCTCGTCACAAACCGATTGAATAATCGAAACAACGTCATTCGCGTATTCTTGTTCAGAATAATTGATGGAAGAGTCGGTCGCACCGGAACCGTCGTAATCAACGCCAAGCCCGCCGCCGACGTCCATGTACTTGAGCTTTGCACCCATCGCATGAAGCTCCGTGTAGAAGCGAGCGCCCTCTTTCAGGGACCCCTTTACGCAAGAAATCGATGGAATTTGTGAACCGATGTGGAAGTGCAAAAGTTCAAGCGCCTCCAACATGTTTTCTTTTTTCAGTAGTTCAACACAGTCGACGATTTCAAGCGGCGTGAGGCCAAACTTCGACCGGTCGCCCGAGGAATCGATCCACTTGCCAGCACCTTTGGTGTGAAGCTTCGCGCGAAGTCCAATCTTAGGTAGGATCGAAAACTTTTTCGCAGCTTCAATGATCATCGGGAGTTCCGACATGCGATCAACAACGATAATGGTGTTGCGACCTAGCTTTAGCGAAAGAATAGCTGTTTCGATGTACTCGACATCTTTAAAGCCGTTGCAGATCAAAAGCGCGTTTTCGGTGTTCATCATCGCAAGTGCGACGAGGAGTTCCGGTTTCGAGCCGGCCTCGAGGCCCAGCATGGTATTTTTGCCGAACTTCACGAGCTCTTGCACGAGATGCCGCTGTTGGTTGACCTTGATCGGGTAAACGCCGCGGTAATTGCCTTTGAAGCCAGAATCTTCGATCGCCTTTTTGAAGCAGTTCGAAAGAAGTTCAACGCGAGACTTCGTGATATCTGGAAAACGGATCAACATTGGAACGCGAATGCCGCGTTCTTGCAGATCTTGGGTGAGTTCAAGGAGATCCACGTTTGGACCTGTTGGTCCGTGGGGAGTGACAACGACGTTTCCTTTTTCGTTCACGTCGAAGAAACTCGCGCCCCAAGTGCCGACGCCGTAAAGCTCTTTGCTTTTTTCCGTCGTCCAATCGGCCTTGTTCGAGATCTCGCCTCGAAGCATCTCACCCTTCATTTCGCTCCTTCTGCTATGGCAAATCGCCGTAGCGTCTGAGGCAAAGCCCCAGTTTTTTA
>JAXMMN010000418.1:0-11278 GCA_034366485.1 Bdellovibrionales bacterium | reverse complement strand
AAGACTCGGGTTCAAAACGGCGATTGCCAATGATCTATTTAGCTCAAGGATTTGGAACTGGGATCTCAATGGAAGTGACTGCGCCGCGATACGAAAACGGACGCCTCACAGGTCTGGTACGTCCTGCGAAACTACGTCTTGTCGCACCTGAATTTTGTGAGTCGATGGGCGACCCGCTGGAAGCGAGCGCCGAGACTCCTGCCCGAGTCGCCTTTGTTTGTAAGGACCGAGTTTTGTTCGTTCCCTTGAAGTACTAAGCAGAACAATGTCCGCCTAGCTCAATTCGTTGAGCTGGGCCTTCAGCTGTTTTGCGGCCAACGCGTATCCGCCACCACCGCCATCGACGAAATGGATGTGATTGTCTAACTGAAACACCAAACACGTCATCAGCGCTTCATTTGAAAAGTGAGCGCCGTATACGATTGCGCGCTCGGCCTTCATTCTCTCGAGTCCCGCTAAGATTTTTTCACGTTGAGCGCGGGTGCAATCTCGGACCATTCTAATCATGTCGTCAAACTTCTGAAAGTCGGTGTTCGCACTTAGATCGCGGATGTAGCCTTCGGCAGTAAACCAACCTTTTACTTTCGCGCCGGTCCACATCAAGATCCGCATCACCGCAACTTCGAAAAGGATTCCCAGCAAGCGTTTCAGATGAGCAAGCGGCGACTGACCCATCGCTTGAATTCGCATCTCCTTAAGTAAACCTGAGAAAGCGATACCTCGATCAATTTTTTCCGGAGTCACCGGGCGTGATTCTCCATCGTCCAATACGGACTCGATAAATTCGATCACGTCCCTGTACGTCTTAACGCTCGCACTTTCTTCTGAAACCGTCGACATTACGAGGAGGCTCATGATTTCGCCCTTTTGGGCCTTGATCGGGTTCCAACGGCAGGACAGTCCTTCAAAATTAGCATTATCGCCGGTTTCATCTTTCACTCGCAACACGCGATACTTATCAAATTCGGGAAGCGGGTTTTTGATCAGCTTTTCTGCAACCTGAAGCCCGCCGCCGCGAATAGTGGCAATCTGAGATTTTTCCGAGATCGCGAATTTCGCGACTTCAATTGTCGCTCCTCGCTTTAGAACTTCTGTAACCGGGACTAACCCCGTCCTAAGTTCCATCGCAAATACATCTTGAGCCAACCTTTGGGCGCCAATCAATGCGGGCCGTACGACCGCCACGTCTGAATTGTGAACGAGGATTGTTGCGCCGTCGCCACCGAACACGAAAGGAATCTGTTTGCCCTTTAACTGGTTCAAAATTGCGACGATGGACGATGCGCCAAGGAGATTTACATCTTTGTACCGATTCTGCTCGATCGCTTTGGTTGATCCGACAATGTCAGTGACTATGACCCACCAATCATTGGGCACATCGCGATAGTGATCCGCGTTCGTCAAATCTGCGAATTTCGTAAACGGTTTCAAATCGGCATAGAAGTTTTCAGAAGATGTGGTCATTTACTCTCCCACCGGTGTCGGACTTGGATTTAAAAACGGAATCAGCGCCCGTGCAGCCTCCGTCAATGCGCCAAGCTTCGACGGGGTCGATTCGCCCGCTTTCATCCGTGGAATGGGCACGACTGCTAACTTTCGACGAAGTTCTTCTTCCGTCAGAGTTCCTGCAAAGTATTGTTTAATCGCCTCTGCCCGGGTCGCCGGAACACGCACAAAGGTGCCTTTGGGTATCTCGCGATTTTTCTTTTTTGTTCTATCCGTGATGTGCGGATTCTGAAGCTCCGCAAGTGGCCCTTCGCCGTCAAAAAACTCAACCAATAGTCGCCATGGAAGTGGCTTCTTGAGATCAATCTCGGCACCGTCGAATTCGAGACTCCACTTGACGTCGCCTAAAAGCTCGCGCGCCTCTTTTTCCACTTCCAACGCTGCCAAGAAGCAGGCGAAAAAGTTGCTCGAAGCAAAGCCAAATCGCCGGCTTTCGTATTTTTCGATGATCACTGCAAGATCTCGAGAGCCCGTTTTTTTAATCGCACGTACCAGCCCTGATGCGCCATGGTTGTAGGCTGTCAGCGCCAAAGGCCAGCTGCCCAAACGATCGAAATTGGATTTCATAAGGCGTGCGGCTGCTGCCGTTGCCGTCAATGGGTCGTTTCGTTCGTCTACGTCGCGATTCACCATCATCCACGGCTTCGCCGTCCGCGGCATGAATTGCCAAATGCCACTTGCACCGACACGCGAGCGCGCTTTTATGTTGAAGCTGCTTTCGACAAACGGAAGCCTTGTCAGCTCGATAGGAAGGTTCTCTGCGCGAAAAATCTTTTCCATCTGGCGCATATACCGACCCGAGTAGTAGACGCCTAAAATAAACTTGTCTCGCTGGCCAAGCTGAAAACGAATTCGTTTTATCTTTGCTGCCTTCGCGATTTTTTCTTTGAGAGCTTTCAACTCTTTCTTTGATTCTTTTGAAAACAGCACGGCAGGTGTCTGCTTAGTGAAATGCTGAAGTAGTTCGCGGTCACGTGCGTCTTTGAGATCGGTCTCTTTTTTCATCTTCGACAAAGCCTCAAGTCGCTTCTGTAAACGACTCCTTGTCGCATTTAAATGTCTGGTGCGTGCTCGCGCCTTCGATTTTGCAGAAAGCTTCGAGTCCCGCATAATCGAGGTAAAATCGACCGGCTCGTAGATCACCGTGACATCATCAATGTCGTGTAAAATACCTTGGTCGGTTGTGTACTTGGCATAGATCAACTTCCAAAATGCGACTCGGTCTTTCAATTCCGGTGGAACTGAAAATGTCGACGGACTCCAACCGAGTGCACCTTCTTGCTTTTGGAAGTCTGGAGCACGCCACGGCACCGAACGAATAAGATATCGTTCCGGTAAAATTTCGGCCGCCTGATCAAGGTCACCGGGATCCGTCGCGGGATCATCTTCACGTAGGACGGCAGGCATGCCGAAGGGAGCGATGTCGGGATCGCCTTCGGACTCAGGACCGCCATCTGCACCAAATTCCGGCGCCGCCCCGGATTGCGCCCGCGAACTGACGGCAATTGAAAATGCGAACACAAAGCCAATCGCAACAGCGACAAAACCATAGAGCGCCGCCGACTTCATCGACGATCGCGTTTTCTTATTACGTATTCCCGTTTTACGTTTCAAAAAAGCTTCCTACATCGTTTTAACAAGTGTGGTCGCCAAGCGATCAAACAGTGTTCTTGCGGCGTCTTCTTTGCCGGCCGGGCCATTGAACAACAAAACAAAAGTATAGATTCGACCCTGATCGTCACCTGCATACCCCGCTAGGCCAATCGCCCCATTGAGTAAGCCGGACTTGGCACGAACCCAACCGGTACCCTCGAGGCCGCGAAAGCGACTTCGCAAAGTTCCATCGACGCCCGCAATTGGGAGCGACGCGAGAAACTCTGGAAAAATACGAAAGTCGTTGCGAACAGCCGTCAAGACCGCGCCAAGCTGCCCGGGAGTTAAACTGTTTTCTCTTGTGAAGCCGGCTCCATTGATGAACTCAAATTCTGAGGCTTTCAGTCCCGCCGCTTTTTCGATATATTGACGAACTTGTTTAATTCCATTGGCGGTCGTTGCCGGCCGTTCACCGGCTTCAGCGGCAAGATTTTTAACCAACATGTCGGCGACATAGTTGTTCGACCATTTCATCATGTCGGACACGATCAACGGCAATGCCTTACTTTCCGCCGTCGCTAAAACCAAAGCTTTACTAGGAGCAACTCCTTGCCGCACAGAACCTTTTATTTTAATTCCCCGCGCCTCAAAAAATGTTTTCACCGATTGAGCCGTCCACAACGCTGGGTCGCGGATACTTTTGTAAATGGCTTTTTCAGGATGATCGAAACCGATCGTACCGGAAGCCAAATAGGTCTCGCCGTCCTCTGGCTTGTCGGATTTCAATCGTTCGATTGAAATTGAAAAACCTTGGCCCGCTTTTCCGGTCTTCGTTTTATTTTGCAGTCGAATAAACGGACTTGCGATATCCATAACGATCTGTGCCGGCTCGCCCACTTTTGTGGCGGGACGCACCCAAGCCGTCACCGAATTCCAGTTGAGCGACATCGCACCAAGCGGTGCATCGTAGGCACGGTCCACGCGTTGGCTCTGTCGATCTTCGCCAAAGCGAATGGAGTCGAATCTCGAATCGTCGACGACCAAATCGCCGTCGACTTCTTTCACTCCAGTGCGAGTGAACTCGTTGACCAAAAACCAAATGGTTTCGGACACAAATGAAGGATCTCCTCCACCAACGAGATACAGGGGGCCCTTTAAAGTTCCCGACGGTACAGTGAGATTCGAAGCGACGGACGTATTGCCCGGATCGGCAACGAGAGTCGTTTTAAATTTGTGCCCCTGAGGCAAAACCGAAAGCGCTGCGGCAGCTGTCGGGATTTTTGAAAGTGACGCCGGAATAAACTTTTTGTCAGCATGATGAGCGTAGACGGTGTTGACCCCGTCAGAAATCCAAACTCCGACCTCGTCTTTTTTGAAGCCTGCCTGCTTTACTTGCGCTTCAAGTCGTGTGGCCAGCGAACCCTGCGGAGAGTTTCTAACCTTTCCCGCTCCTGATGAAAGCGCCACTTCGGGCGATGCCGCCTGTAAGCTGAAAAATAAAAGACCCATCGCACAAAAACCGGAACCTGGCGCAATTTTAGGAATTCTCATAGTCCTTGAAGTGTACAGAGCTATCGTGCTTGCGTCGAACACATCCGAGTGGGAAATTGATGATCATGAAATCAAACACACTGGCGACATTTACTTCGACAATTTTCTTGGCAGCGCTGCTAGCGCTTGCCCAAACAAGCTGCACAAAAAAAGCAGCCGATGATCCGAAAACCCTCTACGTAGGTCTGTCTTCGGCCCCCGCCACACTCGATCCACGCAATGCCATGGACGCAGGCGGCATGCGCCTCACTGGACTACTTTTTTCGTCGATTGTTCGCCTGGGACCAGATCTTGAGATCATTGGTGAGGCCGCGACCAGCTGGTCTTATAAAAATCTCGTTTACACTTTTAATTTGAGACCAGGACTAAAGTTCGTCGACGAAAAAGGCGGAACCTTTCCCGTCACCAAAGAAGACATCTTATTTTCGATCGAAACATTTCGAACAGCGGGACGATTTGCGTCTTCCCTAGAGCCAATTGCAAAAGTCGAAGCAACTTATGATGTCGCGACCGGTGGACAGCTGACAATCCAGTTGAAAAGCTATTCGGCGACACTTTTGACTGACCTTACACCCGTAAAAATTCTTCCGAAAAACATTGTCACCGAAAAAGGCGACGCGTTTCGAGATCACCCAATTGGCTCGGGACCTTTTAGATTTGTTTCGGCCGACGCCAACGAAATTAAAATCCGTGCGAACCCCGATTGCGCCTACGTACAGCCGAAAATGGAAAACATTGTTTTTAAAATTGTTCGCGAAGACAACACGCGCTTTTTGAAGGTCTTGAAGGGCGAATTGGATCTCGTTCAGCAAGAACTTCCGCCTTCCAAAGTTATGGAAATTGAAAAGAAGGGCGGCTTTCAGGTTTTCAAATATCCGGGTCTTTCGATGACTTATTTACTCGTGAATCTCAAGGACACGACCTTTCAGACGAAAGAATCTCGCCAAGCGCTATCAGCGGCGATCAATCGAGAGGAAATTATTCGATTTAAACTTGAGGGATTGGCACAACCGGCCACTAGTATTCTTTCGCCGATCAATCCTTATCATGACGTATCCTTGAGCGCGCCGAAGTTCGATTTAGAAAGTGCAAAGAGTCTGATTAAATCTGCCGGTCTCGAAGGAAAAGAAGTGATTTTGAAAACCTCCAACTCCACTCAAGCAGTTGAGAATGGAAAGGTGCTCGCAAATCAACTTGAACAAGCTGGCCTGAAGGTAAAACTTCAAAGTTTCGAATGGGCCACGTTTTACAAAGATATGGATCAAGGGAACTTTCAGCTTGCGACGATGAAATGGGTCGGGACGACTGATCCTGACATTTATAAAACAGCCTTTCATTCACAAGAGGTCCCGCCCAAAGGCCGCAACCGCGGATCGTACAACAACCCGGCACTCGACAAGCTTGTCGACCAAGGTCGAGGAATCGAAGACACGCGCAAACGGATTGATCATTACAAAAAAGTTCAAAAAATGATCTACGCTGATTTGCCGATGGTTCCGCTTTGGTATGAGTTCGAAGTGGCCGTCGCCAGCCAGAAAGTGAAGGACTATTCGCCTTCCAAAAATGGCGACTATTCGTCCCTGACAAAGGTCCAGAAAGAATAGCTGGGCGAGACTGTAAATTCTAAGCGGGAATGCACCGATAACCTATTGAACGGGTGGTGTGAATGCAACTTCGGCGCTTAGATTGGATCATCGTTTTAATCCCCTTGTTTTTAACTTGGGGAGTTGATCAAGCCACCAAGGCATGGGCCGAAGGTATTCGTGGTCTTCAGTTTTATGGTCCATTCGGTTTTGTCTTGCATCACAACCATGGAGCGATGCTCGGTCTCTTCAGTGATTTGCCTGCCGTTTTGCGAATTGTGACTCTTTCTACGGGCGGCGCTTTCTTAATTTTCTCGTTTGCGATTATTCAATATTTGCTTCCGATCAAGTCGCTGATGCTTCGCTCAGGAATGAGTGTTTTGCTAGGGGGAATCCTTGGCAACGTCACCGATCGAATCGTCAATGGGTATGTCGTCGACTTCTTGCTACTTGGCTCGGCTGCTCGCGCGACACCTGCGTTCAATTTGGCTGATGCGCTACAGTGGGTTGGCTACGCGATGATCGCCACCGCTTTAATTCGAGAGTCAGAAATTCTTTGGCCTGCGGACAATACGAGAAAACGCCTGTGGGTAAATTTACGATTTCAATTGCGATACTGCTTTATTTTGACCGGTGTCGGTCTCGGATTCGCACTCATTGCTGGCGTATTTTCTTATACTTTTCTTCGAGTCACGATTATCGACTTGGTTGGCAACAACGAGAAGCTTTTGGATCACTACCTCACGCCATTCGTTTTCACGTTCATCATTGTGAGCCTCAGCTTCGCAGCCGTTCTCTTCCTGGTCGGTCGCGTACTTTCAAGTCGAATCGCCGGCCCTCTTTACGCATTCGAAAAGTTTCTTGAAGACTTATCAAATGGTCGTCCAAGACGACTTAAGCTCCGCGTGGGTGATGAGTTCAAACATCTTGAAAACATTGCTGCTCGCCTAAGCCAACAGGTCATCGAAAAACAGATGATTTCAAATATCAATGAAGATGCAGTTCAGAGATACTACGAGTCGATTGGCAAACGCGCTCCCCCAAGAGATGAAGCATCTAAAGCCATAGAAAACGAGAAGTCGAAGAATGACGATAGCGGAGCACCGCCAAGTGCTTCGTCTGGCTCAGCGACTGGTACAGACAACATGCCATCGAATGTGATGCCACTTAAACGATCGACGTGACGTCTTTCACCCAATAGCGCTTTGACTGTTGGGTCGCCGACGACAAACTTTTGCCATCCTCACCAATTTCAGAAGCCACGAGTGCATCGCCATCGAGTTGTCGAATGACGCCGATTGGTAACACCTTTCGCGGTTGGCCTGGACGGCTACCACCCCGATAAACCATTTCCACAATTTGCTGCGCACGAGCGGCTTCTATATAACGCGAAAGATGTGGATTGGTCTTTAACTCGCGAAGAGAAAAGCGAGCGAATTTAAGAGGGCCGAGATCGTTCGCTGTCCGTCGAAGCATTTTTTCGGCAATCGTTGAAACGGTCAGAGGCCCATTTTCCGACAATCGTTCGAATATTCGAAGTGCGACAAGCAAACAAGCTCGCGCATCATCGAGCGCTCGATGCGCTTGCCCGGGATCAATACCATAGTGGGCAGCGAGAGTTTGTAGACGATGATTGGGAGTCTCAGGAATAGTTCCCTGTGCCAGCAAAGACGTGCAAATTGTGAGTTCGGGTGGAAGTTCGATATCAAAGTCTTCCATCTGAGCTGCAACGAAACCTAGGTCAAACTGCGCGTGATGTGCGAGTAATGTTCCACCCTCGATGAATTTTTTGAAGTCACGAAGCACAGGCCCAGCGGCCGGCGCATCGGCCACCATTTCATTGGTGATTCCATGAATCCGAATCACCTCTTGTCCCATTTTTCTCGACGGTTTTATGAGCGACTGAAAAGTTTCAATCTCTTTGCCGTCTTTCCACTTTACCGCAGCGATTTCACAAATTTCAGATTCAACCGGATAGCGCCCTGTGGTTTCCGTATCGAACGCGATCCAGGTTGTGTCTCGCCAATCATTTGCCATGACACTTCTTGTACTTCTGGCCACTTCCGCAGTGACATGGATCATTGCGGCCGATCTTAGGCTCTGCGCGCACGACCAGAGCGATTGGCTCGCGGTGATGATGATGTCCTTCGCCGTCTTGGTGTTCGTGCGAATCGCCATCAACGAAGTACCACTTTCCATCTAACTTTTCTTTGCGGAACGTCGAGACCTCGTGGTGCCCAATTACTTTCCCTTTCAATCGGTACTTTGCATTGAATTCAACGACGCCCTTCGAGTCTGTCGCCTGACCGTTTTCAGTCCGCAGAATTTCAAGACCAAGCCACTCCGACTTTGTCGACCACTGGCGCACAGCTGCGTCATCAAAATCACCGCGTGATTCAGGCGCCAAAGTCGTTTTGATGTATCCAATTTCACCTTTAGTGAAAGCGGTATAGCGCGATCGCATCAGTGCTTCTGCCGTCGGCGGATTGGCGGCCCCCGTCAAATATGGCTCGCAGCATGCGGAGTAGTTTTTAGAGGATCCACAAGGGCAAAGTTCTTCAAGATTTTTCATAGGAATCTTTTAACCATACGGACCAATTGATGACAAGAATTGTCACTTTCTCGCCCATAAGCGCTCGGTTTCGAAGTCCAACGCGAGTCTGCTTCTATTGGATAAGTCCTCGCCACCTATGTAATTTGCCTAGAATTTGCTCTTGCAGGGAGCCATGAAGAAACCTACTGAGAATAAACATACCGATACGTCGATCATCCGAATGTTAGGCCTCACTGCGGCTATCGCATTTGTAACACTTGGCCCTTTGGTCGCTTGTCAAAAAGCAGAATGGCGTGAAGTCAAAGCAACCAACACTGGCGACCCGACGATTGAAGCTCAACGAGGTGATCTAAACCCAGCGGCAGCTCAGCCCGGTCAGACGGCGTACGTTGCCCCAGATCGCCTTCGAGGCCGATCGACACCAGATCAGAATCCAGAAGAAGCGACTCAACTTCTCGAACGCGGCGACCAAGTTCAAATTGTCGACCCTACTCCAGTAGGCGAAGACCGCCTCGTCAGCGTGCGAATTGTCGAGCAAGAGCCTGATGTTCCAATGGTGGGAGAACAATTGCCAGCCGCAACGCCTGCTCCCGTCGCTCAAGAAATTACCTACGTACCGGCTGAATACCTACAAACGACTCCGGTTGTTCGATCACAACCCGTTTTAGATGCCGACCGCTATATCGTGATTCAAAATATCGCGACAGAAAAACTTCGCGTGTACGAAGTTGGAACTGCCGGTCAGCCAAATCGATTGGTTCTTGAAGCCGACATGATTGCTGGCGAGAACAATCCGGGAAAAACTCGTCGCACCGCTCTCGGAAGCTACAAGATCGTTTCATGGCACAAGTTCTACCAAGATTCTGCGGGTCTATTTCCATCATGGTACGATTCGCAGTCGCCCAGCCTTCCGCTTCCAGGCGCAAGTCTTCAGGATTGGACACAGAAATACTTTCTACCGAAAGGAAACTCTGGTCTCGTTCGCGGTGCGTTCGGTTGGTACACGGCTAAACTTGGTCCCAACGCCTTTGCGCAGTGGACCCACGGCACACTGGGATGGGGCGCAGATCGCGATCGCTTCATTCAACTGCCGAAGTCTCAGCTTGCACAGTATTACTCCGACCCAAGAAGCTTCGGTTGTACTCGGGTTGAGAACCAAGCAATAGCGTATCTACAAGATCTGCTTCCCGTTGGGACGAAGGTCATAAAGATTTACGCCAAAGAATCGGCGCGAGATCAAACTGCAACTGAAGGAGCACCAACGACCTGGGAATGGATTCTCACAAAAGACGGCGTTCGAAGCGTGAATCCAAACTCAAGCGCTCGTGCGGCCCAACTTCTTCGCGATGTTCCAAGTGAACAAGTGCTCGAGCAAGGAGTTTACAAAATTGACACTACTCCGAACGCCGTGCCCTTCAAAAAAGAAGTGAAAGGTGATCGCCTCAGCGCTGTGATAATTCGTCCCGAGGCCAATCTCTATGACCTAAAGGAATCTTCGTTCCGCGGAGTATTTCTGGTCGATGAAGGTCGCCTCGTTGGATATTCGCACCCCAAGGAATTACGAAAAGGCGGCTATACAGACCACCTTCTCCCGCGCGCGATTTTGAAGTAGCCCATTAGGCCATTATCTAGATTTGGATTCCGAGCTTGCGGTGCCACGCTGACTAGAACGTCGTGGCTTTTTCTCTGCGAGCTTGTTGACGTATTCGTTGTAAGACTTTTGCTCTTTCGACGTTCCGCCAAAAACTCCATCTTCGAGTGACTTTGGCGGTTTGCCGGTTTTCGTTTCAGGGCGTTGACGGATTTCGATTTTGAAATGACCGCCGCCAGCTTGATTTTCACCTTTGCCACGCTGATCGCGCGCATTCACGGCTGTTCCTGAAACCCCAACCGATTCGTGCTCAAGAGAACCTTTGATTTGTAACTCAACAATCGTCAGACGCTCTTCCGCCACATTCTTGGCAACTCGTGCATCTCGTCCATAAACACTGTCATCATAAACGAGCGAAGTGATTTGAATGTCGGAGTCTTGAAGACCCGTCGTAATACCTTTGACCTTGTCCATAACGGACACAAACTGTGCCGACGGCATCGTTGTTCCTGGTTTAAACAAGTAGAGATCCGGGATTTCGAAAACGATCGTGTCGGGTGTAACATTGACGTTTGAGGCAATTTCACCCAGCTGGGAAGCCAAATGAGCCTGAACAACTTTCTTCATGCCCATCGCCATAACATTCGGTGTTCGGTCCATGGGATTCACAAAAGCTTGGAAAACTTTGAGTGGCTCGTTCACAAGATCCATGAACAACTTCTCGAGCGTGAGCTCGACACCATAGTTGTTGAATTCATATTCAATCACCGACGGAGTCGAGAAATAATCAGAGACTGCTTTTTTGGTTTGCTCGGACTGTGTCGCCAAAAGCCACATGACAAGAAAGAACGCCATCATCGCCGTCATAAAGTCGGCAAATGCTACTTTCCAAGCGCCGCC
>JAXMMN010000417.1:0-1433 GCA_034366485.1 Bdellovibrionales bacterium | reverse complement strand
CAAGTACGAATTTCTTCATTACTTAAGCCCTTCTGGATCGAAATCGACTTTGATACGCGAACCAGCTTTGGGTATTGCCGTTCCGTGAAATCGAATCGAATTCGCAGATTCGCGGTAAGACCAACCGTTGACTTCGTTCTGTGGAATTTCAATTCCATCAACATAGACTCGGATCGACGCGACGATCGGATCGCGGTCTAACGGAAACTCCGTCAGTACTTCTAAGACACGCGAGCGAACATTCGTCAGTGCCCGTTTAAAATCTGCATCGCAAATAGATTCTTTTGCTCCGCCGCTAGCCGTAGAGAGATCCATGTAACGTAGGCCGGGAGACGAAAAGCCCCACTCAGCCGTCTGGCATGCGCTGTCGCTGCTCATGACACCCATGAAGTGCGTGATCCAGCTGCGGTCGCCCAAGGGCAGTATCGGCTTGATTCGATCAAGTGCTGCAACATAGTCGATGGAGCTATTCGATTGGTCTTCTTCGTTGGTAAGGAAAATGACATTCAAAAGCGAATTGGGTCTTAGAAATCCTTCGTTGGCCATACCTGGTTTGGATTGGTCCAATGCCGCCATTAAGGCTTCACGGCCTCGCTCGACGGGCGAACCACTTTCTCCGGCTTTCAGTCGGCCAGCCAAAAGGGCTGCAAGATTTGGTGTCGATTTTTTCAAAACTTTCGCAGTACCCGCTTGTGCCAAAAGACGTCCGCCAGCGCCACCGGAACTCATGTCCATGGTGGTTACGCCAATTTGATAATCGAGACCCGTCGCATTTAGCCCTTCAAGAAAAACGGGAACTTGATTGGCCAAAAGTTCTTGATGTTTCGACATCGAGGAGCTCGTGTCCACAATCCAAAGAACGTCGACCTCAGTGTTGTAAGTCACTTGCTGACCAAAGTTGGAAGACGCGTCTTCGACGGCAAAATTTTGATTCCCGCAGGCCGCTAAAAATACGACTGCCGACACAACCATAGCCAAGTTTATCTTTGTTTGATGGATGGCTCTCATGCTGCTTCCTTTTTTGAAGAATCATACTCGTCGTTCACTTTGCCGGTCGCCCAACGATCGATCTGCGACTTCACGCGATCATCGATTTCTAAAAACTTGATACCGAAAACAATCTGCGAATGAGCGTCACCTGTATTGATGGCTCGACGGCTCATGACTTCGCAGGAAGAATTGAAAGCGGGAGTATCTTTTGAGGGCTTGATATGAACATGAACCTTGTCGCCAACGGCAAGATCGCCATCTTGAAGAACCAAGCTGATTCCTCCGGCACCCATTTCAAGTGATTTGCCTTTGAACAGTCGTTGATTGTTATGGACCAGAATTGAGCCTTCGAATGCCGCACGTGCGTAACGGCGACGGAAGAAGATCTCATTGAGCGTGCCGCCCAGTCGTTCGCTCATATTTTCGCGAAGAGCTTGAATGGC
>JAXMMN010000416.1:0-4898 GCA_034366485.1 Bdellovibrionales bacterium | reverse complement strand
AAAGCTGGCGACGTTTTGAAATTGAACTATACCTACGCGAACTCACTGACGCCACAAGGTGTCGCGTCGATGATTCGCTGGGAACTGCTTAAGTAAGCTAGAGAAAGCGAAACTTCGAATCGCTTTCTGTTCGATCGCGATTTCTAAAAACTTTTGGCGGAACTCCAGCCACTTTTTTAAATACTTTCGAAAAACCAAACGCATCGTGATAGCCGACGGACTCGGCTATCACTTCAATTTTCTCATTTGTGCTGCTCAAAAGTTCCATCGCCTTTTGGATTCGAATGGCAGTCAGGTACTTGTGGGGAGTTTCTCCAAGGACGTCCTTGAAGCGCTGGGCGAAAGCGGAGCGCGATAAGCCCGCGGCGTTGGCAAAGTCGTCAATCGACCAATCTCGGGCAATGTCTGCGTGCATCTTCTCAATAACCAATCGAATCTGGGGATCGCGCAACGCGTGTCCCCATGTTTTAGGTTTTGACATTTTCGTTTCCAAAATTCGACGCACGATGAGCGAAAATATCATATCAAGAAGAGACTCGGTGATTGTCTGAGAGCCGACGTCTGGCTTTTCTACTTCGTCGGCCAAAAGTGAAGTTAAAATTGCTAGTCGGTCGAATCGGCCAAGCTCACTTGCTCGCATGACATACCATGTAGGTAGTTCCGCAAAAAAGGGATGCACTGGCGTATTCCAAAATTGATAGGCGCCGCTGACCAGAGTGAGGAGCGGAACGGAAGCCGGAGAACTGCGTCTCTGGCTTTTGGCTCTGGTCTTTAACGTCGGTTCTGTGCTGACTATATGATCGCTTCCTCGCGGCATTAGCGCAATGTCGCCAGCGGAGAGTTCAATAACTTCCTTTTTATCGAGTGCGTGAAGATAGGCTTTTCCCTGAACGACGATGTGAAAGCCCAAACTCTTGCCGCATGGAAATGGCAAATGAGTTTCGGTCCGAAACGATCTCTGGCTGAGGATCCTTCGTTTCATTCCACTGTTCTTTAGAATGTCGGATAGCAGATCAATTCCTTGATTCATGTCTATCAGTGTGCCGCAGGACGAGGCAAAAGTCCATTGAATTGGACTTTTAGACATGAAAACGGCGTTTATTGGCATTAAAAACACGATTGAAGGTCGCTATATTGGTCTTATTGAAGAGTTGCGGAAAAACATAAATGTTCACTTCAGAGGAGTTTCAATATGAGCCAAAGTCAGAGAAAAGTTCTCATCATCGGTGCTAGCGGTACGGTCGGATCAGCGTTGGTTGAAATTTTAAAACAAAAGGGAGTTCCGTTCGCAAGAGCGACGAGTAAGACCAATTTGGAGGCCGATCAAGTGCATGTTGACTTGGCAAAGACGTCCGATCTCGGGCCCGCGTTCAAAAACGTCGACCGAGTATTTCTTTTGGCGCCTCCTGGGCACACGAATCAAGATGAGCTCTTAAAACCTGTGATCGACAAAGCAAAGGAGAGCGGAGTCAAAAAAATCGTGATGATGTCGGCAATGGGTGCGAATGCCGACGAGACTGCACCTCTCAGAAAGGCCGAGATTCAAGTAGAGAGATCCGGGCTTAGCTACAACATCATTCGGCCAAATTGGTTTATGCAGAACTTCAACACATTTTGGATTGGCGGAATCCTTCAGCAAGGAAAGATCTTGCTCCCGGTCGGAAAGGCAAAGGCGAGTTTTATCGACGCACGCGACATTGCGGCCGTTGCTGCGGAGCTATTGCTGGGCGACAGGTATGCTAATCAGGCCTTTGACCTCACCGGTGCTGAGGCCATCGACCACGACCAGGCGGCGAAAGCGTTGTCGGAGGTGACCGGTAAAGACATTCAATTCCAAGACATTACGCCGGAAGAGATGCGACCTGGACTTTTGGGAGCAGGGCTGCCGCCCGCGTACACGGAGTTTCTTTTGACCATCCTCAACTACTTGAAACTTGGCTATGCAGAGCGTGTGACGGATTCGGTCGAAAAGATCACTGGTCGCAAGCCTCTTTCGTTTCACGCCTACGCAAAAGACTATAAGAAGTCTTGGTTATAGGTCGCAAGATGTTCAAAACGTCGAGCCCAATTGTCTTTGTGCGGCATGGGCTCGATGACTGTTTGCCAAGTCGTTGCAATGCGAAAGTGTTCATCTAATAATTTTTGAATCTCAAATGCTTTAGGGGGCTTTGTGGTTCAAATGCGTTCGTTTGGCGGCGTCGTTTTCTTTTTAATAGCGAGCGCAATGCTTCTGGGCGAAGTCAGTTTCGCCTCAACAGAAACACCATCCGAGATCCCAAAACGTCAGTCCGGTAAAGCGCTCTGCCGCGGTAAGCAGCCGGCGAAAATCAATCTCACAAGCCCCGGTGGCGGTTGGACAGTCTCAAGAATGTTAGAGGTGTCGGGATCGATCTCTGACGACACGTGCGATCCAATCACAGTGAACATCAATGGCGATCGCTATCTCTTAAGAACCATCGGTGGAAAATTTAAACGAAAATTTCCAATTGCGACGGGAAAAAACTCGGTCATCGTTTCGGCAACAGGACCGGCGGGAAGTGCATCTGAAAGCCGAACGGTATATGGAAAAGTTCCTCCCGTCGCGATGACGGCGATTCTTACCAGTGACACCGATGGCGTTTACACCGATCTTCACGTGTACGAGCCAGACTCCTCGTTAACTAACGCGCAAGCGAGCACCACGCCGCCGAAAACCCATGTCTACTGGGCGAATACGAATTCGCCTTCAGGTGGTCAATTCTATCTCAATGAGCAAGGTGGCGAATTCGATCAACCGGGCTATGGCCCCTACCTCTACACTCACACGTCGCCTCCAGTTGGAATTTATCGAATCGATGCGAATTATTGGCCCAGTGGCGATAAGGCTCACACCCTTGGAACTTTGAATTTGGTTTTGTTTGGCGGCACCGCGAGCGAGATGCGTAAAATGATCCGGCAGCCACTTGTAGCGCCCGGCGAAACGGCCACTTTGGCTTGGATTAAAATTGGAAAAAATCAGACAGCTTCGGTTTACATTCCTGGATCGGATCCGAAGCCAAAGAACACCAGCATCTGGCCGCAATTTGTGATCGATGCTCCGGACCGCGTGAAGTCCGAATCGGGCGGCGGCGATGGCGGTTACTAAAAGCTTTTTGCGATCAGCTCTTTGCTTAGCCTCTTTGCTGGTCGGTGTTGCGAGTGCGACGGACCTGACGAAAGCAAATGTCCGTGAGGACAAGCTTGAGTTCGCAAGACACCGACTTTTGGAAACAGCGCTTAAGCAAGCGACCGAGATGTCAGGCTACTGGGATCCCGGGCAGCGCGACTGTGCCGGTCTGGTTCGTTTCGTTTATCGACAGGCGGTTTCGGGGCCTGCGGAAATGTGGCGCGATCGCGCGAACCAATTGAAGTCCTTCGTTTCGGCGGCCGAGCTTGTTCCCTATAATTTTACAAAAATTGGCGACACGGTCGATCCACAGAAAATGGAAACAGGCGATCTGCTTGTTTATTTTCGACCAAATAGAAAACCTGAAGACACTTGGCACGTGATGATTTTGCTTCGCCCGCCAACTGGTGTTCGGCAGGAATGGCTTGCTGTTTACCACAACGGTGTTGTGGGCCCAGACGGTCAGGTGCGTATTGTGACATTGAAAGATCTTTCTTCGACTGTGCATTCAGAATGGCGACCGACCGGCGAAAACGTGTCGTTCAAAGGAGTTTACCGATGGAACCAGTGGGTCAAGTGATGGCGTTAAAACAAAGAAAGCAGAAACGTGACGGCCTAAAACGCATGGCCCTCACGTCAATCGTTTTTGCGATTGCCGCCAGTGCGGTTACAGCTGTCGCACAAGACGAAAACGCGCCAACCGATCCGCCGGTTCACATTCCACAGTTTTCGCTTCGAGTGAAAGATGGAAAATACCTTTCCACAATCACCGAGAAGAACGACTGGTACCGCGATTTCCGACAAACGCCGTTTTATCAGGGCCTTGTTGGACGAATTGCACCAGTGATCTTTGCGCCAGCCGATGACCACGGAACCGCGAAGGCGGCGTGGCAGGGGCGGTTGATCGAATTTCTTTATTCGAAACTCATGCAGAATCGTCCGGTTTCGCTTCACGTTTATCGAATCAGCAATCTCACAAGTCCGTTTGTCCTCTCTGTCCATGACCTTTCCTCGTCAGAACTAAAAATCGCTTCGAATCTGATTTCCGTTCTCTCCTCTGGAAAAACAGAAGACTACAAATACCGCGACGCTGGGCCTGTCAAAGTGACAGCACTTTTGGTGAAGCAGCAAAAGTTTGCGGTCGTCATCAGAGACAAATGTATTTCAATTGGTCGAGATCCTGAGGCGGTCGCTTCGTCCTCTTACACGTGCGCAAAGTCCGCCACTATGGTTTCAGATGCAGAAGTTGATTTTAGTCTTAGCGAATCTTTTCCCGCCCTTCGCGGCGTAAGTGAAAAGTTTCTTGGTATTTTGCCTCGGGCAAAGATGCAGCTGAAGTGGGATTCCTCGAAAGCACGATTCGCTGTTCAATCGGCCAAGGTCGATCTCGCGGACCATCTCTTGGGTAAAGGAAAAGTTCCGTCTGAACTGATGGCGGCCATACCTTCGGAATCACTGTTTTTTGCGCTGGGTTCCATTCCAAACCCCAAAGAGGGTTTTTCTCCGGAAGGTTTGGCGAAGTATTTTAAGCAGCCAAAAGCGGAACTTCGAAAAGGACCGTCGCTTCCGGTGGCGTTGGTTTATGTTCCTGTCTACGGGGAAAATGTAACGACACATTCGACAGCCTTGTTGATTCAAGTTTCAAAAGAAAAAAGTGCCGCCACGGTTAGCCAGCTGGTGTCGAGTTTCACGACTCAAAAGCCAGAGACCTTTGTGCGAGTGGTTTGTTCAGATCTCGTCGCTTTATCTAAGG
>JAXMMN010000415.1:0-11420 GCA_034366485.1 Bdellovibrionales bacterium | reverse complement strand
TTGGAAGGGTTTTCGGACCCAACCCTGTTGCCCCGGTTGAAAGCGCCCGTTTCGAAAGGCTTTAGCCGATTCGGCATCCATACTTGGCGAACCAGATGACTTTTCAGGAACCACTTGTCCAATTCGGCCGTCGGGCATCACGCGACCGAGAACGAAGGCCGTGCCTTGTTTCCGGTTGAAGCGGTCGCGGGCCGGGTAGACCGGATTGGGGTTTCCAGGTAGCGCTTTAAGTTCGCTCGCATCGCGGATCGGACCGGCGATTACGGTGCCGCTTCCTGTGCCTTTCGTTTCTTCTGTTGAACCCGTGCCGCTCTCACTGTTTCCGACTCCCGAAGCGGGCTTTTCAGATTGGCCAGCTGCCTGATTAGATTGGCCGGCTGATTGGCTGATTGCTGCCGTTTCGGCGGGCTTCGATGTCGTAGCTTCTGCCGGCTTTTCTTCAGACTGTGCGATGGCGACAGGCGCGACCGCTGACTCTTGTTCAGGCTGCGGAGCTGGCTGTACTTCTGGTTCAGGTTGAGTTTCTGGTTCAGGTTGTTGTTTTTCAGTAGGCGCAACGGCGGCGAGGACCGGTACTGGCGCCTCTTCTGCTTTTGCTTCTTCTACAGGAGCTTCTGCTGTCGATGCTTCTTCTGGTTTGTCTTCTGGCGGATTCGCTAGAAGGACGGGTGCTTCTGTCGATTCTTCTGTGATCACTTGTGATTCCGCCGCTGGCTGTTCGCTGACTTCGGGCGCGGCTGTTTGTGTGACAACGGGAACGACTGGGGCTGCTTTCGGCTGCTTCGCGACGACTGGTTTGTCGATAGGCTTTGCGGGAGTTTTCGCAACCGGCTGCGCTTTTTCAACGGGCGCTGTGACCGAAGGTACAACGGCAGTTTTCACTGGGGCCGGGGCCGTGATGGCGCTGGATTCGTCGACCAGCATCGTCGGTTCCGTGGCGGCAGTTTCAATCGCAGAAGCGGCAAGCGGCTGGCCCGCGTCGTTCACTTCGACGATCGAAATTTCAGTTCCGCTTCCAGTGCCGGCTTCCATTCCATCGCCGCCACCGATTTCCTGAATTGGCTTTATGCTTTGCGAGGAAAATGCGAGTGCCGTCAAGAAAGCCATGTGTGCAACGACCGAGAATCCTAGAAAGCCAAGCTGACGCCCGCTGCTTCTTTCGTAATCGAGGCGCACTGTTGGACGGCCTGTCGACCGACTGCCCGGTTGATTGGTCGGTTGATTGGCCGACGAGTGGGAATTTTGAGAATTTGAATTTCGATTCGCGTTCGACATTTGACGTCTCCTCGACACAGTTCCACCGGCTTACAGAGCAATGTAAGAGCAGATTCCGTGCTAGAGGCGAAATGCGAGGACGGATGATGAGATGCCAAGTCATGGAATTGATTGGAATTGAGTCGACCTGATAGGAAAATCTAACAAATCGGGTGCCTCAGATTTGTCACTTTAGGCCAATCGTCAGCTCTCGGGTCAGCTCTCGGGTCAGCTCTCTAGGAGGCTTGCTGGGACGGTCCCTGACCGAACCGCATCAGCCAGTTTTTTATGGGCGTCGGCGCCAATAATTGCCTGGGAATCTTCCCACTTCGGGACGAAGGAATCGAGTTTCAAATCGCGCTTAAGGTCGACCACGGCCGAAGCATTGTCAGAGATCGTTTGCTCCACGAGTGCGCCATCGCGCACAGCTTTCTCCACGGCATCGATTGCGATCGGTGGAGAGTCGGGCTCATTACAGTAAAGTAAAACATTTGTGCCGGCCTGAAGGGCGCGAACCGCGATGTCGCCCTTGGCATGATGTTTTGTTAACGCTTTCATGTCGAGATCGTCGCTGATGATAAGACCGCGATAGCGAAGACTTCCGCGCAGTATGTCGGTCAAAAAGATTTTCGAAAGCGAAACCGGCCAATCGGGATCAATGTTCTTAAATAAAATGTGTGAACTCATCACAAAATCGAGCCGCGCTCGAATCACGCGACGAAAAGGTTCAAGCTCGCAAGTTTCAAGGTCCGCCAGCGATTTGTTTTCGACCGGTAGTTCTTCGTGACTATCGATCAATGTGTTGCCGTGGCCGGGAAAATGTTTAGCCACGGGAATGACGCCGGCTTTGATAAAACCTCGCACCATCGCGGAACCAAGCTTTGCCACATTTTCTGCATTCGACGAAAGGCTTCGGTCGCCAATCACTGTATTTGCGGGATTTGTTAGAACATCAACGGAGGGAGCAAAATCCATGTTTACGCCAACGGCTGCAAGCTCAGCGGCGATCGTCTGGGCAACTTTGAAGGCGACCGTCGCCGAATCTATGGCTCCCACTTTGGCCATCGGCGGCCATTCGGTAAACGGAGCCCGAAAGCGAGCTACGCGTCCGCCCTCTTGATCAACTGAAATCAAGAACGGAGTTTTATCGGGCTTTTGCTTAGCAAGCGCTCGCAGTTCGGCGGTGAGATCAAAAACCTGTTTAGGGCTTTCGAAATTTCTTTTGAACAGAATCACTCCGCCAATGTTTTCTTTGACGAGAAACTTGGTTTCCTCTGCGGTCAACGAGGTGCCTTGAAGTCCAACGATCATCGTAGCACCGATTTTTTGTCGCATTGTAAAGCCCTAAGCCTTTCGTGGATTCAGCCAGTCTCTTAAAGAATCGCCGACCAAATTAAAACCAAGTACCAAAATCAAAATCGCTATACCCGGGAAGAGGCTAACATGAGGCGCTTCGGTTAAAATTCTTCGTCCAGAATTGAGCAGCGATCCCCACGTTGGGATTGTTGGCGGTGCGCCAAGTCCAAGGAAGCTAAGTCCGGACTCCGTGATGATCGTGCCAGACATACCGAATGTCATTTGAACGACCAGAATACCGAACAGGTTAGGCCAAATATGACGAACCAAAAGTCGAAGCGGTTTTGCGCCGACAGCAATCGCACCGATCACATATTCGCGTTGTTTCAAATGCAGGATTTCTCCGCGCACGAGTCGGGCGTATCCGGTCCAGCCGGTTACACACATTGCGAAAATTAAATTTCGTATCGAGGGGCCGAGGACCGCGACCAGCGAGAGGGCGAGAAGAAAACCTGGAAATGCGTAAAACATATCCAAAAAGCGCATCACAAGTTGGTCGACCCAGCCGCCGACATAGCCAGCGAGGCTGCCAACAAGCAGGCCGATAATTGCGCTAATGAAAACAACCGTGAATGCGACCTTCAAACTAATTTGCGCGCCATAAAGAACTTGGGCGAAAACGTCGGAACCGTTTTGGTCGCGCCCGAAAAGGTTTTCCATGGAGGGCGGTGCGTATCTCGCGGCGAGATCCATCGCCGTTGGATCGTGCCCAGCAATCGATGAAGCGAAAATTGCGGCAAAGGCCATCGCAAGAATCAGAGAAAGACCGAAGTAGAATTTTATCGAACCCAGCCCGCGTCCTTTCACGAGAGTCTCACTTTCGGATTCGCTGCTGCGTAGGCGAGATCGGTTAGCAGATTTACGGCGACATAAGTGAACGCGATAAAGAGGACGCAACCTTGCACAAGAGGGTAGTTTCTCTGTTGGATGGATTGAAACAAAAGCGTGCCCACGCCAGGCCAATCAAAAATTGTTTCGACGATCACAGTTCCAGTAAGAAGCGCGCCAAACTGAAGACCGATGATTGTGATGATCGGCATCATGGCGTTTGCGAGCGCGTGTTTAAACCAAAGCCTCAAGGGTCCCGAACCTTTTGCCCGCGCCACATTCACAAAGTCTTCGCGCACGACTTCGATCATCGAGGCGCGTGTGACCTGAGTGAGAATGGCAGAAAGGCTGAGTGCCAGAGTCATCGCTGGCAGAATGACATGTTGAAGGCCGCCGCGTTCGCTGACAGGAAGCCAATCAAGCTTGATCGCAAAAAGTAAAATCAACATCGGTCCTAGCCAAAATCCGGGAGTCGACATGCCGATCAGACCATAGAGCATCGTCAGCTTTTCAAAAATACCATGTCGATACACTGAAGCCAGAACTCCAAGAGGTATTCCGATTCCCAAGGCAATCAGCATCGCCACAAATGTTAGTTCGAATGTCGCGGGCACGCGCTCTGCGATTTCGTCCCATACGGGGCGCCTCGAGTGGAGCGACATTCCTAAGTCCAACTGAACAAGGCCAGTGAAATATCCAGTGAGCTGCGCGCGAAACGGTCGATCAAGTCCAAGCTCACGCCGCAAAACTTCTTTGTCAGCCGCGGTGGCTTGATCGCCAAGCATGATGTCGACCGGATCACCTGGAACAAAATGTAAAAGACTGAAGCTCAAGGCGGAAACACCGACAAGCACCGGTAGAGCAATGAGGATTCGTCTTAAAACATAGTTGAACATTTATTTTCCGGGCGTAGGTGAAGGAGTTGGTCCGTCGAGCAGCTCTGGTTTTGCACGTTTATTTCCGTCAGGTTTTCCGAAGTAAGATTGTTCCGCTGGTGGCGCCGGCGACGCGCCTGCTTTTACAGCCGGCTGCGTAGGTACGTTGGCACCACTCGCCGTTGCAGGCGTCATAGGGATTGGAGGCATAATGCTTCTTCTTGCGACTTCGTTTTCTTTTCCCTTAGGGACTGAACCGAAAAGTTGCGACACCGCTGCCGAATTTAATCCGTGACCAGCAACAGCTTCTTCCATGGTGCTTACTAAAACAGTTTGTACGCCGGCACTTGGCGAAACGGTGCCGAGGACTTCGGCCTTATGGGTAGCGAGGCTAATGTACTTGCTGCCGCTGACAGTATTGAGAATTCGAAACGCGGGGATGCCAGAAACGGTTTCTTCGTCGGCGATGTAGGCTTCGCCTTTTGCGACAATCGCCGCCTCTTCAAGTACGCCTTGGTATTCGTACTTGATTCCTTTTTTTAAGCCTTCTTTTCCTTGAAGCATCACGTAGCCAAGAAAAGTTGAAAGGAACGCGCCTTTTGGAAGCGTGACGTTCACGGTTTTCTTTTCTTTACCTTCGGTCACGACGGCCGTCATTTTGTCGCCCTTAAAGCCAGCGTCGATCAGAATGGGCTTCCCATCCTTTAGTCCAGTGTACTGATAGTTGATTGGTTTAAACGTGGCATCTGCTCGCGCTACTAAGCTGTCGGTGAGGCCACCGGCGTCGGCGTTCATTTTCATATAGTGAATCGCGCGAAATTCTTTTTTCTTTTCGTCAAACTCGTACCGCTGAACGATGTAGCCCACGTGTTGACCAGAGAGCAGGACCTTCGACCAGCCTTCGAACAATGTAGCGGCAGACGCCTGATCGTGGTTGAAAACCGCGCCGACCAAAACAAGCACAGCGAGAAGAAGCGGTTGCAGCAAGAGTTTGCGCAGATTTTTTCCGGCCATTGGGGCACCTTTTTTTCTTCGTGGATGGACCTAGGAAAATGGTACCAACCGGCTCATCTTGAGACAACACTTCTAGCCTTACGATCTAGTTTTACGATCTCATTTTCTAGGCTGACTCTTTTTGAGATACGATTAAGGCAATGTCTGACCCTGGGCCTACGAACACCAAACGCCTCCTGATGAATAAACTTGGCGCGAACGAACTTGGCCAGATGTCCATTTTCCTCGCCCTGGTCTTTCAGGTTTTGTTCGTGTTTTTCGCGATGGTCATCAACATCGGACTTTTGGTTCACGACAAAATCAATTTGCAGAACTCTGTCGACTTAGGTGCCTACTATGCGGCGCAAAAACAAGCGGAAATTTTGAACGAGATTGCGCATCTCAATTATCAAATCCGCCAAGATTATAAACTTCTCGCCTGGCGCTACTGGGTTTTGGGCACGATCGGTCGAAACGGGGGCTCGGGTGTCGCGCAGCCGCCACCGCATATTTCGGTACCGGGCACTGATCCGGGTGAAGTTGTGAAACGATATTCTTCGGGCGGAGCTTCGCCACAAGAAGAGGTTCCTGTTGCATGTTTAGCAAATCCCTACTGGTGGGAATTTGCGGGTCTGACACTTGGCATGCCTCCAAACGAAAACTACTGCTGGCATCCGTACAATTGGGTATCAACCTCGATTGCCGCACCGACCGTTCCATTTACTCCGGCGACTGCGGGATACAACGCCTACGCAAGCTACATGGCCCAAATGGGCCGAGACAACTACACAGTGAGTTGTGAGAAGGCGTCGCCGATGAGTTGGGCGTTTGTCGCGGCCATCATGACCAATTACAAATATTCGATATCGTACAAAAAACGAGCGATAAAGAAGCTGACGGAAAACCTTGTTTCAGCGGACCCGCTGGACCGCGATGGAAGTTCCATTCGCCAAGGCGTTTTGCAAACAATCGAAAAAAACCTGACGGAAAGTAATCGCTCGGGCTTCGATCCGAACTCAGTGCAAATTCTGAACGGGCATACCCGAGGTGGCTGTGATGGCGGATCGCGCCCTGGGGAAAATACGATCACAGAAATTCTAACAGCGCCCGGAATGTACTTCGCACTTTTGGGACGAACGGGCGCATCGTGCAACTTTACGATTCGTTTTCAGTTGGAGCACGGCCTTATTGCTGGTGCCGGAGGAAACATCAACGTGTGGGATCCTCCTCCGCAGGCGACCTTGAGAAACATGGTCAGCGGTGAACCCGCAAACGCCAACGATGACTTTCATTCGTCGATGGGCTTCGAGAAAAACCCGTGGTGCATGTCCTACGTCGGAATTAAAGCGACAACACGTTCGCGAAAACCCTTTGCGCCTTTCGGTCAGCCGACGACTTTGGAGGCTCGAGCGTTCGCTCAGCCATTTGGTGGGCGCATTGGTCCTTGGTATGGAAAGCGTTGGGATCGCGCCGCTCAGACATCTGTTTCTCCGGTTCCCCCAGCGGCTGCACCTGGTGCGGGTGATATGAATCCACATCCTTCACAAATGGGCGATCGAACAGACCCGATGACTTCGCCGCGACTTGTTCCTGGCGCAGGCGGCTACCAGTACTCAGCATTTACAATTCCCAATTATTCACGCTTCCCGGGTGATCGACTGGGGCTTCGATCAAGTCGCGCGCAAGCGACAGCTAGACATTATTTTCGAATTATCGATACGACACAGCCGGCGGGTGGCCCAGGTGATCCTCGCTTGCGACTGAACTGGTTTTATAACTTCGGTCAGTTTCCAACTTCAGGCGACTCGATGGCATTTGACGGAGTGGCGATGGCCGCTGCCGGTGCGATGCCTGCCAACCTTCAACGCTTTCGTCGAATTGAAATGGCAGCGGTGGCGCCGGACCTTTTCGATTTGACCTACTACTCGATTGATCCTGCAGCCGACGAAAACTACGTCACTCCGGCTAGAAATAATCCAGCTCGCTACGGAAGTGGATCACAACGACCTGTGGGAGATCTCGGATCACGCGAAGATGTCGCGAACATGAGAGCCTCTAATATCGAAACGCAGATCGAAGCCGCAATGTCGCCAAACGTAACAGATTCAGGAGTCGACCCGACGTTGCGACCCGTTTTGTTTTGGCTCGTGAGAAGTTGGAAGCATTTGTTAACTGCCTGGGCGCCACACCGTGTGACAACCTTTACGTTTCCGACAGATCGATTTGGCAAATGCCAAGATGGTGGAGAGGCGCTTCCCGGAGTGATGATTCCTGGTAAATGCACGGTTGGTGGTCGAGTGGGATACTCAGTGCGATTGATTTCTCGCGATCATTTGAACGGTCCGTGGCAAATAGGCGGAGCCGGAGTTGGTGCGCAGACCATCAGGAACGCCCCTGGTGATGACAGCCAGTTCTAGACGTCTCGACGTCCACCGTCTCAATCCGAAACACTTTCGAAATTTCCGCTCACTGTTTGTTCGACAGCTGTCTATGCGCGTGACATGCGTGTTTTTGTTCGACGGCAAATACGACCTAAATAGCGGTTTTTTTTACGAAAATTGGCACTTGCCTCTTTAGAAGTGACGGATTTTGTCCGACAATATCTGTATGGGAGAAGCCAAAATGAAAAGTATGAATCCCCGTCAGGTCCGAGGACTTTTTGTTTTCATGGTTCTTGGACTCATGATGATTTTCGCTTCAAGTGCTGAAGCAAACCGAACTGCGGCTGAGTGGCGTAGCCACTATGCCAACAATCCGGAACGCTTTATTCCACAAAACATTGTGAACAGTCCGACGGCGACTTACCAACAGCGTGTTGGAGCATGTGGTGCCGGTAATGGCGTATGGAATCCTAACAGTGGTGGATCTTGTGAGTTTCCGCAGCAACAACAAGCGCAAGCACCGGCCGACATGCGGGATCCACGTGCAGATGAAAATGGAATTGGCGAATTTCAGGCTCCTGCCGCAGCAGCGCCTGCAGCTCAGCGGGTAGCGTCAGCCGACACTGGCGCTCAGCGTGCGGCGATGTGTGGTTCGCACGGCGTGACGTGCGATGACGACGGAAACACTCTGTACCAATATGAAGACGGCAGTACGATGCTCGAGCGAGCGGATGGAACTCGTTCTTCTACAAATGCAACGGATGGTGCAGGTGCGGCGGCCGGTGGCGCAGCTGCTGCCGGTGGTGCTGTCAGTGCTGCCCCTGATTCACTAGAAGCAATGTGTCCCTATACAAATACGGGAAGTCCTGCGCCTCCGCAGGGACCTGAGGACGCGGAAGCTGCAAACTGCTCGGCGACAAAATCGACAACTTCAACAGCATGTTTGACGCCAGGAACGGGTGGTATGAACGCCGGCGAAGCGGCGATGTTCACGATGATGATGAACCAAATGGTTGGTCTCGCCGGACAGGTCGCATCGGCTGGAAAAAACATGGCCCAGCAATGTCGTCTTCAGGCTGACATCTCGACTGCAATGACTGCGATCAATGGGATCAAGGGAACTGCGTGTGGTGTGATGATCGGACAATGTACAAAACGTTGTGGAACTTCTGCGACTCAGTTTTCAGGTGCGGCGGCTCAGCTTCGCACCCAAGCGGCTGCTGCGGCAGCGACCATCGGCGGTTCGGCAGCAGCAGCAAAACTCGAGGCAGCAGCAGAAAAGTGTCAGACCGCAGCAACAAAGGCTAAAGTGGCGGCTAGTCAGTGTAGCTCCTACTCAGGTCAAGTTATGGCGATGATGATGGGCGCCATGCAACACGGTGCGGGCATCGCGCAGAACAAACAGTGTGCGGCGGAAGCATCGGCGTTCGCCAATCAACCAATGCCGACGTTCTCGCCCATCGCTCTTCCAAATCCAACAGACTGTAGCGATCCGAACAATCAATCGCTCACATGTTTTTGTTCGCGAGAATCGAATGCGAAATCACCTATGTGCGCAGGCTTTAATCCCGGCGCAGTTGCTGGTGGCGGTGCGACGACCAGTGGTCCTGGAAACGGGATTGGCTCTAGCACAGCGACTCCATTCTTAGGAACGGGTGATGATGGTATGGGTGCCGACGGCAACACCGTAGATCCATTTGCATCGAAGCAAAACGCGTCTAACGGAGACAGCGGCTACAGCCCAGGCGGCGGAAGTCCTCCAGGCGGCGGATCACTTGGATCACTCGGTGGAGATGACGGTGGCGGCGGTGGCTTCGGCGACCCACGCAGTGCGATCACAGGAACATCGGGAGGTCAGGGCGGAGGTCTTGGCAGTTCGGGTGGTGGCGGCGGCGGTGGCCTCGCACGGAACAACGGTACTGCTGGCGGACTTGGTGGCTTCATGGACAAGTTCAATCTGAAAAAGTTTTTGCCAGGTTCGAAATATAAAACACGCGGGATCGCTGGCATGAGCGTGAAATCTGTCGATGGAATCACAGGCCCGATGGGTCCGTCGATTTGGGAAAAGGCCACGCGCCAATACCAAGAGCAGATTCAAAAACAAAACGTGATCATGGATAAATGAGAATTCAAAGAAGAGGCTTTATGAAAAAACAAATCGGTCTATATCTTACAGCTCTTTTGGCGATTCCATTGTTGGGCCTAGGCACAAACGCCTTTGGATTCCAAAATCCAACACCGACGCCTGCGGCGTCACAGCCTCAGTACATCACGCCCGGTGGTGGAGGAAATGCCGCCGAAGCAGGTCGAAGTACAAGTAACACTCAGCTGATCGGCGCTGCTGTAAATATCGCAGCTGCTGGGATGTACATGGGCGTTTGTATGAAGCCTTACTGTGCTGGATGCTGGGCATGTCCTCTTGTTGGACTTGCAGGTGCGGCGGCCAGCCTCTTGGGAAATGCTTCTGGTCAATCCGGCAGTGCCGGGATGCAAATGTCCAACTATGACCCATACTATGATTCATCTACGGGAAGCACGGGTGGGACAACGGACCCATGGGGCAATCCGCTCAACCCAGATGGAACAAGTGGAACTGGTGGTCCTGGAGCTTCGGGTCCGACAACAGCTGGCACGGGCGGCGGTCTTCCTCCAGGAACAACTCCACAAACAATCGCGCGCGACGTCGCACGCTTGAGAACCGAGTTGGAAAAGTCGGGCGTTAAACTTTCTCCCGATGGAAAATCCATGACGACGCCTGATGGTCGAAAGTTCGACCTGTCGAAAGCAGGCAGCGGTTCTGAATCCGATATGTTGGCAATGGGCATGACCGCTGCCGAAGCAGCCCAAGCAAATGCGATGGGAAAACAGTTTGCTGCAAAGCAGGCTGAAAAATTTAAGCAGATGTCACAACTCGCAGGTGCGGGCGGTGGTGGCGGTGGCCGCGGTCTCGCAAGTGACGGTGGTGCCGGTGGTGAAGGTGGCTACGGCGCAGGGTTTGATCCTTGGGGTCGCGATCCAAGAAATCGCAATCGTGCGAAACCAAAGCTTTCTGGTTTAACTAAAAAACTTGGTGACGACACTATTGGTGTTTCTGGTGATGACATCTTCGAAATGGTCACGCGTCGCTACAAAGCTCGCGATCAAGAGAATCACTTTTTGAAAGATTAAACTTCAATACGCAATCGTCGCATCTAGCGGTGCTTTCACTGTGCCGCCAGGAAGGACGACACTGTTCTTAACTGAAAACTGAATCTTGGCGTTTGCACCAATCACCGCAAACGCCTTTTCTTTTTCTAAATAGGAACAAATCTCTGATTCGGGAATCGAGTCCACAGTCGGTGGTGAAATCAACATCTGTGCCCCGTTGATGGACTGCCAGTACCGTGTCCCGCTTGGAGCGTATTTGCTGACGGTGTGTTTGGCCAACTGCGCGGCATCGGTGTTTACCAGCGGAGAAAGCAGCGTAAGCGCCGCCGATGTGGCTTCAAGAAAATCGTGTGCGTTGCCGGTTTCTTGCCAAAACAATTCTTCTTCGTGCGCCACAACTTTTTCACCAGCCCGAATAGCAGAGAGTAAGCCGTCGTAGAGCAGATTGCTTTCGCCCTTATCTGGAAGATATTTAAGGACTCGCTTGTTCAAGAGCAGCACTCCCACGTAGTGAAGCGCCTCTTTTGCTTTTGGATAAAGCGTACGATCGCGTCCAAAGCCAAAAACGTTTCCCGTGCCGTCGTGC
>JAXMMN010000414.1:0-2657 GCA_034366485.1 Bdellovibrionales bacterium | reverse complement strand
TGGGAGATGAAGTCTTGAGTCATGTGAGAAGCGCTCCTGTTTTTAAAAAATATTTAAAGCGACGCGAACTTTTGAAAACCACTGAAGCATGCCGACAGGTGTTTTTCGATAACCACTGTCGGAGAAAGTCCGCGTTCGATTTCGTAGGTCAAAGTTGGTATTTCTCGTTCGAAACCGGCGTAAGTTCCTAAACAGCCAGGAGTCGAATACCCAATCGTCGGTTCAATGATGTCGCCGGTGTGCTTTGCGATCGCTGCTGCTACCTGCTGACAAATCTCTGAACCCTCTGGGTCGTTGATATTCAATAGTGGTTTCCAGGAATGAAGGCTTAATATGAAGTCCGGCATTTCAGATTGAATAAAGCCAACAAGGGCTTTGTTTTCGGGTTCGCTTAAGGGGCTAGGGCCCGGTTGATAACGCGGGGTCGTCGCCTCTGGAGACCAATCTTTCGTCGGCAGATTTCGATTGAGATCAACGCCATTTGCATTGCCTCTGGTCTTTGCAAGTACTCCATCGATATTAAAGGCAGGTACAAGAGTCATTTGAAACTCGAGCGTGTCAGACTCTAGCAGCTTTAAGAGGATCGCGTTGGCAAGCACAACGCCCTCGACCTCGTCGCCGTGAACGCCGCCGAGTACAAGCATGTGCTTCTTTTTTTTCTGATAACTAGTTTGTCGAGAATTCAATTGAATGCCGAAGCGATGACCTGAAATTGCCAATCCGTTGACTGACTTGCCGAATAAGAAACTCATACTCGATTCATACGATATCGTAGGGTTTGAAGTCGAGAATTTCGGGATCGCTCATCAGTCTTTTTGCAGTTGCCGCCATTGATGGCGAGGTGTCGGTTGCATAGAGTTCCAAGTTGCCGGAAGTTTCAGTCGAATTCGGTACCAGGCGCCCAGATTTAAAATCGCTGTCGAGGAGCTTGGAGATCGCAAGGCTTGAGTCCACGAGGTTTGTACTGAGACCGGTGACACGGCGAATGGACTCAATGAGTGCTGGGTAATGCGTGCAGCCAAGGATGAGAGTGTCAATTTGATTGGAAAGGAGAGGGCCTAAGTAGCGATACACGATGAGGTTGGTCAAAGGGTCAGATTCCCAGCCCTCCTCAACGAGTGGCACAAGAAGCGGAGCTGCTGCTTGAAACACGACGGCAGAACTATCTCGGGATTGGATGGCCTCTACATATGCCCCTGATTGAACCGTTGCACGTGTTCCAAGAACGCCAATCCGCTTTGAGGCGGAAACGGCAAGGGCCGCCTCGGCGCCGGGTTCAATCACGTTGTAAATGGGAAGGCTGCTAAGGAGTTCGTGATTTTTGTTTCTAAGAAGCGAAGTCGATGCGGAGTTGCAGGCGACGACAACCGCTTTCACGTTATGTGATTTTAAGACGCGAATATTTTGAATCGTGTATCGAAAAATGGTCTCTGGACTTTTTGTTCCATAGGGAAGTCTTGCGGTGTCGCCCAAATAGACGAAGTTTTCAGACGGGAACTGCCGGCGAACAGCTCGCAGAACGGTGAGGCCACCAAGGCCCGAATCAAAGAATCCAATTGGGCGCGAATCGCTCATGCTTTATTCGACCAGCGGTGGTCAAATGGGGTCAACCGATGGCATCTGAATTTAGACCTAGCTTTTGTCGATAAACCCAGAGGATGGCGGAATCAATTGCCAGTCGAACGAGGGCGATCAAAGAAATTGACCCGACGTGTTGAAACGGTGCCTCCCAAATGGGGACCGAGTCGATTGGCGAGTCAGAAATGAAGAGTTCAGCGGCAAATCCCAGAAGGAGCGGGAGCGTGAGTGCGATCACGAGGAGTTTATTGTTGGAAAAAAATCTTCTCGAAGCTTTTAAGACGTCAGTTTTGCCAAGATTGTAATCGTGATCCATTAGCACGATGTAAGGAACCGGCATGAGTCTGAACCATTCGATGACGGCGGGTACGACCAATAATGGGACTCGCAGGATGCAGGCGGCCAGCGAGCGAGTGTTTTCAATGGCGATGAGGTTTGCCACGGCCCACAAACTTTGTGAACGAACAGCCGGGGATTTCGGAAAGTAGCGTTTTGCCAAATAGGCTAGCTGCGCACTGGTTGAAAAAAGAGTCCAAAGTAGAGTGACGAATGCGGCGATTGCGAGACCCCGAAACTCGGAAGTTTCGGAGTCGCCTACCGAGCCCGGACTAATTCCGAGAAGATTGAGGGAGTCCTCGAGGATTCGACTAGCGGCGCCAAACGCCAAATAAACAAGCAGCGCCAAGAGGCCAGAGATCAGACCCTTGCGAAGTGTGTTTTGATATTCAGGAGACTGAATGTTCAGTTGAATCACCGCCTTGAATTCACTATTGTAAGCGAGTCTCAAGAGAAAATTCTAGCATTGGTTCGCTTAAATACTGCGAATCCTTTATGTGCTCCGGTGGCGAAATAGGTAGACGCACAGGACTTAAAATCCTGAGCTTCCGAAAGGGGCGTGCCGGTTCAAGTCCGGCCCGGAGCACCAAAATTAAAAGACCTCCCTGGCGGGAGGTCTTTTAATTTTGGTTGTTTGTGTCGCTTCGGCCTCCGGCCTTCGCTGCTTTCCGTGCAGTGGCGCGGAAAGATTTGCGGAAAGATTCAGCGACAGATTTAAAGTAGGAAATCAAAGACGTAGGCGA
>JAXMMN010000413.1:0-1374 GCA_034366485.1 Bdellovibrionales bacterium | reverse complement strand
TAACCTATGAACTCGCAATCGCCGCAGATGCTTATGGACGGCCATTCGTTGAAAGCGAACTGCTAAAACAGCGTCGCAAAGGTCAGAAACACGGCCGCCCCTACCCATTCTTACGGCTATTTCACGGGAGAGGATTGGTATGGGCAGGGGAAGAAGCCGTAGAGCTTGAGGGTGAAGAAGACCGCGCCCAGGAATCCGTAGAGCTAACTGATCTTCGACAGCTCGGAATTGCCACCCTTGGAACGCTACGCGAGCATCCGCGAATCAAACGATTTCGTGATTTTTTGAAGGGTTGGTATCTTTCATATTTCTACCCTGACGCAGCTCGAAGCTTGCCATCTGCGGGCCCTCAAAAGCACCTAAATGAACACGGCGATAACATAGGAAACGTCGTCCAATTTATGGAGCGAGAGCACAAAACCCGCTTCAAGAACATACTTCAACGGATCGCTTCAAAGATTCCCGGCGTCACGACGATTGACACCCACGTCACTGAAGACAAACGCGTACTGCTAAGATTTAACGATGGTGCTTTCGACGATCCGTTTTTTGCTCAACAAATGTCGGACGGCACTCTTAAGGTATTCGCATACTTACTTTTGCTAGAAGATCCCGAGCCCCCTCCCTTTATATGCATAGAAGAGCCAGAGAATGGCCTCTATCACAAACTTCTAGAGACGCTAGCGGAAGAATTCCGAGCTCACGCTACCGGAAAAAGAAACGCGCCACAAATATTTGTTACCACACACCAACCCTATTTTGTTGATGCGCTGTCCCCAAAAGAAGTTTGGATTCTTGAAAAGGGAAAAAATGGCTTTTCTCAGGTCAGAAGAGCCTCCGATCTTAAACTAGTGACCAATTTGGTGGACGAGGGACTCCCATTGGGTGGACTTTGGTATAGTGACTATCTGGATGCTATCTAGATATGCACATCGAAATATTGACCGAAGATAGTTCAGGCGCGACTTTACTTGAAATACTGGTCCCCATGGCGCTTGGCGTACAAGGGGAAGGCCATACATGGCGGATCCACTCTTACAGGGGGGTTGGTCGGCTTCCGAAAGGGCTGACTGCTGCAGGAGATCCGAGCAAACGTATTTTGCTCGATCAGCTCCCGCGCATTCTTGGGGGATATGGAAAAACGCCGGGGATCGACGTCGTTATCGTTGTGGTCGACACAGATGTCCGCGACTGTAAACAAATGCTGGCTGAACTGACGGCGTCAGCCGCAGCTTCAGGTCGGCCCGATACAATCTTTCGGTTGGCAATCGAAGAAGTGGAATCGTGGTATCTAGGAGATAGAGCCGCTGTTTTGGAGGCGTATCCTCGCGCGCGGAAAGACGTGCTTGATCGGTACGAACAAGATTCAGTCTG
>JAXMMN010000412.1:0-9544 GCA_034366485.1 Bdellovibrionales bacterium | reverse complement strand
ATTGGTCGTTCCGTATTTGGCCAATAGTTCTTTTGCGATTTTCTCACACGAATCGGCTTCTAGCGGATCCACCGATTCGGCTTCCTCCAGAAGTTCTAGCTCGTCTGCGGTACAAAACTTTTCCGCGTCGACATCCGACACCTTCAAAAGCTCTTTCAGAAGTGGCCATTGGTGTGGACTGAACTGAATCTCGCCAATTGGACCCGGGTCACTTTGATTAGAAAGCTTAGGATCTACAGCGATAAATGCTAACGCGTTTTTGGATTTCATTGGTGGGATGCTGGCATCGCCATGTTTTGGGGTCAATCCCAATCGTCGACGGAGATTTTCTCGCCTCTTGATTTTTTCTTGTCACCTTCTTGCCGTTTGTCGTTAACCCTGCGGCGCTTAGCGCCTTTTGAGGGTTTCGTCTTAATTCTGGGTTTTGGCTTTTCCCAGACTGTCATGACCCATTCTTCGATTTTTTCGACGGCATCTTCGACATTTCTTTCGCGATCTCGATGCCGCTCGCTTGTCACGAGTACAAGGCCGTCGCCGTCGAGGCGATTTCGGTAGCGCGAAAGGAATCGGCCCAACACATCTTGCGGTACCGAATCCGACGAGGCTATGTCCCATCTGACTTCGGCTTTTGAATTCACTTTATTGACGTTCTGTCCACCCGCCCCCGAGCTTCGGGAGAACGCAAGTGTGATTTCAGAACGCGGAACTCGAAAGGGTTTCATTTAAACTTAGCCCTCAGCCCATTTGCCTTGAACAAAACGAGCTAGTACTTCCGTCATTGCGAGGACGCCCTGCCCACTTCCACCGCCCTCTGACCACGCTCCAGAAGCGCTGTCTTTCCAGCCGTAAATGTCGAGATGTGCCCAAGGCACCTGCGCCTTTTCTTCGTTTTTGATAAAGAACTCGAGGAACAAGGCCGCCGTGATCGCCCCACCAAACCCATCACTCGCATTCACATGATCGGCAAATGGTGAATTCAAACTTCGACGATAAGGCTGGAACAACGGCATCCGCCAAGACAAATCCCCCCGCTTCAAACCAGCATCAAAGATCTCGCGAGCAAGATCGTCGCTATTTGTAAACAGTCCCGCGATTTCAGAGCCAAGTCCCACCTTGATCGCCCCGGTCAGTGTTGCCAGATCGATCAAGCAACCAGGTGCATCCTCACCTTTTTGATTAACAGCCACTGAGATCGCATCTGCAAGAACCAGTCGGCCCTCTGCGTCTGTGTTGTGAATTTCAATCGCCAATCCGTTTCGAGCTTTAATAATATCGCCGGGCCGGAATGAATTTGCTGAAACTGAATTTTCAGCCAGCGCGAGATAACTGTCGATCGCTAGGGGTAACCCTGACTCTGCCGCCCACCAAGTGAGCGCGAGAACTGCGGCCGATCCGCCCATGTCCTTTTTCATCAAGCGCATTCCAGAGCTTGGCTTGAGATCAAGACCACCGGAATCAAACGTGACTCCTTTGCCGACAAGCGCGACCGGTTTTTTCTCGGCCCCACGCTCTTTTGGTCTATAGGAAATTTGCACCAATCTCGGCGGAGATGCAGCTCCGCCGCCGACCGCAAGAAGAAGGTTCATATTTTCAGACTTCAATCGGCGCTCATCCCACACATCGACTCGAACACCCGGCAAATCTGAGACGAGTTTCCTAGCGAGATCGGCATAGACCGTCGGAGTCAGCGTTCCACCAGGAAGGTTTGTTAGATGCCTTGCCATGTTGACGGCCACACCCAGCCGACCACATTCAGAAATCAACGCTTTAATTTCTTTCGGCTCTTCCATGGTCGTAGGTGGAAGAAAATTTAACGCCGGCTTCAAACCACTCGATCGGTACCCGCGAACTTCTGCAAACGAGTAATTCGCAATCTCTAAACCGACGAGGAAACCCTGGAACTCCTCGCGTGTCGCATGCGTAAAATCCATAACGAGCTTTTCAACTTTTGACGACTTGGCAGCGCTAAAAACAGCGCCAGCGACATCCCTCGCTCGCACGAACTGCGTCTTCGAAAGCGGGTCTCGTCCAACCAGTTCGCCCTTGGCGTGAACAGCATCTGAGAACTTCAAAAGCCAAACCGGCCCATCCCGCAAAGCGAGATGCAAAGAATCGGAATCACCGCGCTTGCCGTCCAACCAGCTTTTAATTTGCTCTTCTTGCCACTTGGCAATGGGGACCGCAATTTGTGATTTTACACCTGAAAGCGATCGTTTCGACTGCGGATCAGCAACGACGATGACCGAGCCACGGTAGCCCGAACGCGCCTGGCGAAGAGGAATTTGCTTGATAGATGAGATCCACGACTTGGTCGAAAAACCAAAAAATGAATCGGAGGAGAGATCGTGCGAGACAGTTTTCTTAGCGGACGTTTTCTTTGCCATGGCTGAAGAATGCGCTTTCTCGCAAAACTTCGCAAGAGTTTCAGATTACGATTCCAACCCAACCCTTTAAATAACGCCCCTGGGGAAACTCAGATCTCGATGGGTGGTCTTCGCCGTGACCGCCATGGGCCACCCACAGGATGTCGCGACCGCTGAGACGCTTTGCGTCCGCTAGAACTTCCACAAATTCTTCATCTGTTAGAAGCCCCGAACAAGAGCAAGAAACAAAAAGCCCGCCCGGTGCAACCCGCTTAATGGCCTCTCGATTGAGTTTCACGTAGGCGGCGCGCCCAGTCGGATGATCCTTCTTTTTCTTTATGAACGCCGGCGGATCGCAAACGACCACATCGTATCCACCGACCGGCAATTGGCCTATCTCCGCTAAAATATCCATTTTCTTTGCCGTCACGTTACCGCCAGCCCGTCTCGCGTTGTGTGCCGCAAGTTCAAGTGCGGGCGCACTTGCATCTGCGAGAAGAATGTCCGTTTCCGCTCCGACTTTTTTTGCACAGGCAGCGATTTGAACGGACCACTGCCCCACGTAACAAAATAGATCGAGCACTTTTAACTTACTGCGTGTCGCTGCTTTTTCTTTCGCAATTGTCGCGATGCTCGGCCACGAAAGACGCACATTCATCCGCTGATCAAGAAAAAATCCTGTCTTCTGTCCATCTATAAAATCGACATCATACTCAACTGCGAGTTCAGAGTTTGCGGACTCGCCCAACTGTACCTGAATGGTTGCTCGGCGGCCGTCAAACGTTCCGCTCTCCATCACTTCGCGCGGAAGTTTTGTTAGCCCCTCCATTGCTCGTGCCGAAGAGTCCTGTGCCTTGATGATTTTTGCGTCGATCGTTGAGCCACGTCCCCTAAAAGCCAAATCGCGATGAGGGAATTCGCGCAATGCGTTTGTAACCGCCGGTAAAAGTTGATCGCTTCCAGCCGTGGAGGACTGAACAACGAAAACCTGCCGCTCGCCGCCATCGATGAGGTACCGATCGACTATGATTCCGGGAAGCCCGTCGGCTTCTCCAAAAATCATTCGGTGACTGAAGCGATCCATTCCAGTGAGATTGCGAGCTTTCGTCGCATCAGAAAACTTTTGTCGCAAAAGTTCCTCGAGATTTACAACTGGAGTTCGACTGAGTAGGCGAAATGAAATCAATGTCGATGGATTTCCGTATCCAAAACCGAGAAACTGATCTCGTGAATCTCGAAGCTCGACCATGCCGCCTGGTGGGTGACCTTTAGGACTTTGGTCTAGATCGTTCGAAAAGACCCACGGATGCCCTTTTGCAAACTTTTTTTCCAGGCCAGGTCGCAATCGCCACACGGTTGGCGCATCAGTTCGAGTAGACTTTTCGTTTCGCATATCGGTACCCATAGCTGTGCTCTGCCCGACTGGCAAGAACCGGTCAAGCCTCTAGGTGACGAGCGCCAATATTCAATGCAAAATCAAAGAATGTTCAAAAAGACCGAGCTTCCACTTTCGACCGCTTTGGCCTTCGTTTCTTTGTCAGCAATTGTTGGCATTTTACCTTCCTCGGAAACGCAAGCCAGTCGCGCCCGCCCACGGACAATCGCTGCCAGTGAAAATGTTCGGTTGGCATTGCCTCGTGAACTTTCCGAGGCTGCGGAAGCTGGCAAAATGGGGCTTGATTTTGAACCCGCCCACGCTCGGCAAAAGGCAATGACGTTTGCATCCACCTACGTTCAGTACCGCCGCCAAGGAGGCAGAAACCAAAGAGCTGTGGCTCAATTTCAGCGCGACTGTGATGCCGCAGGCAAAGACCAACAAGATCCTACCGCCGGAGTTGCTACGTTTCTTTGTCTCCACGATCAGGAACGAAGACATAAGCCTGATCAGACTCAATCGGTTCGGCGGACTAAGGCCGAAAGAAAAGATGTCGCAGGCCAATTGGTCGACGAACACTGGGAAGCCGTTCAGGACATTCCCTATCAAAGCGTCGTTGGAATTGTCGGATCCATTAAAACCCAGGCCGATTTGATCAAGACAGGGAAAGCACTTTCTTCGAAGTCTGAATGTGTTGGTGCAAAGGCCGCTACTGCAATTGCCTACAAACTCGAAGAACACTTTCCCGAGCAAGAATCCGTGGACGTAGCGCGCGCTCTCTATAAGTATGCCTCTGGCTGTGGAACGGACTTCGCTTCGGCGAAAGCATCGTACCGACTTGCACTGCTTGATGTGTGGCGGAACGAATGCGACCGCGTTCCTGAGCTAATGACAAAAGTTGAACAGAATCCGGAAGCGGGTCAGTTCACATCGCGCGCAAAATACTGGCGCGCTTATTGTTCTGAAATTCTAGGACAAAAAGATTCCAGTCGCGATGCAAGAGAGTCCCTTCTTGTTCAACACCCGATGACATTTCACAACCTTGCTGCAAACGGAAATCACGCAAAGTCCATCGACTGGATCACGCGCGAAACGGCACCACCGATCGCCTTTAGATCCCTTATTCGTCCGGATCTCAATGGTCTCATTCGTTCGATCGAAACCCTCATCAAAGTTGGCTCAAGCGATCTCGCTGCCGAACTAGCTGATCGTGCAATTCCAAAAATTCAGCAAACTGAGCCAGAAGTCCGCCTCTACATTGCTGCTCTCATGCACAAGTCGAATCATGCGCTGGCAAAGTTTAAAATAATGACGGCTTTGTTCCACGATGCCCCACGCACCGTTTCTGGCCCTACGATGAGGCTCTATTTCCCACTTTGGTTTTTTGATCTTGTTCAACCACAGGCCGGGGAAGAGCTAGATCCACTTTTAGTAACAGCTCTTATTCGACAAGAAAGTGCGTTCAACATTCATGCGCAATCACGGGTCGGCGCCAGAGGCCTCATGCAGCTGATGCCTGCCACTGCACGAATGCTTGCACCTGTAAGAAAAAATAAACTCTTTGATCCTAAAACAAATATCGCTCTCGGAACTCAGTACTTGCGTAAAAGATTGGCGCAGTACAATGGTGACGTCGAGCTTACACTAGCCGCCTACAATGCGGGCTTCTCGCGCGTTGACGAATGGAAGCGACGCTACCCGACAGACAATCGCATTCTGTTTATTGATCTCATTCCATTCAAAGAAACTCGCGATTACGTTTCATCGATTTTAAGAAACTATTATTGGTACACAAAACTCTACGGAGCCGAAGTCAGCGTCCACCAAGAGGCTCGGCAGCCTGCATCAATGGACGAGGTCGGCGCTACGACCGAAGCATTGCAAAAGGGCGTTGACCTATCGTCTGTTTACCAGGCAATCACGCGAGCGCAAAGTGGCTTAGTGCGACAACCTGCTGCTGCCGTAGCTCCGGCGGAAGCATCACTTGAAGCGCCGCTAGGAACAACCAACTAGACTGTTTGACAACCCCGTAGTCTCATTCACAATACGGGGTATGAAGATCTTCAGGCTATTCCCACTCGCAGCAGTTTTGGTCACGGCATCCCTCAACCTCACGGCGCAATCGGCGGCAGGCGAAACCGCAGACGACAAAGAAGCATCAGCCTCACCAAGTCCAAGCCCCTCGCCCGCTCCGACTCCGGCACCTACTCCTTCAAAAAAAGCGGCGAAGTGGATCGAAGATCAGCGAAAAGCCTGCGATCGCTATTATCCCGGCGCCATTCAGGCCGGTATTCGCCGATCTTGTTATGTGGGCGGAGTTCTCACTGATCGCTATGCTGGCCAGCCCGCACGTGTTGCGGAAACAGGCTGTCGATTGCAATATGGCGAAGAGCCAACTGAGACCTATGCGTGCCTCATCGGTACAAAAATCGCGCGTGAAATTGAAGCCGGTACCAGCCGCTATCTCACCGATCTCCAACTATGTTCAGAAACCTATGCTGTTCGAACAGATCTCGACACCTTCCTCCTTGAATCCTGCTTAACTGGAATTCACGCAAAATCTTTTTCGGCCGCCCGCGATCGCCTCGATATGTGTAGGCAAATCACTCCCGAGACTGGCTTCCTTGGTCCGTGTGCCGTTGGAGTTTCGCTGACCGGAGCCACGACGGCATCTGATTCGGGAAATTCGTCTCAACACCGCCTTCAGTGCGAAAAGTACTTCGATCACTTGCGCTTTCACCAAGCCTATCGGACATGCCTCAATGCCCGTGCCGTGAGCCCCGATGTCGAAACCACGCCGCTCACTCTTGATGAAATTCGGTCGCGATGTGACGCCATCGTCTCGGACAACGGCAACGATCACGAACGCGGAGCGTGTGTGATTGGGGCCGTTCTGATTGAAAACAAAAAGAAAGGCCAATCATCGGCAATTTTTGATGGCTGTGGAGTTAATCAAGTCCGGTACGAAGATCGAGATGTCCTTGGCTGCTTGGCCGCTGGAAGCTTTCTTTCTTTTTCCAATCCGCCTACGGCCGATCGTCTTTGCCGGGAAATTTTCCGAGACCGCAAAAGTCTCGCTCGATCCGGCTGTATCAATGCTGTTTCCACTTTAGGTAAACCGACAACTAAACAGTAGACCTCCGGAGGCGGCGATATTTGCTGCCGCCTCTTTCCGCGCTCCCACTAACGAACGCCGGTCACTCCAGACAAAATCACGGCTGACCGATTGAAGCACCGTCGAACTTTTTCTTGGAAATGTCGATAGTCGTCTGTCAAAAGCGTGCTGTTTGGAATAACGGACTTCAATAACTCATAGCGACTGGACACCAGGACAAAGCCTTTTTCCTGTTTTACAACGCGCGAAAGCTTTGCGATTTTTTCTCCCGCTCCAACTGGAAATTCAATTTTGCACCCGATGTTTTCATTTCCCTGAATTTTTGCGCCCATCAGACGATAGTGATCTTCGTAGATGCTGGGCTCACCTAGCCACAGATCGCTAAATCGGTCGCGGGTTTCGATCATCAAGAGATCGATGGTTTCCGTTCGCATCATAGGAAACCCTACCCCGGCAGTGGTTCTTAGACCGAGATCTCCTACTTCAACATCAGCCTTAAATTTAAACTGACTGACAAGGCGACCAACCTCCGACGGCAATTGAACTTTGAATGAAACCAGTCGTTCGTTTCGCGCAATCCACCTAGCGGTGTCATACTCAAGTTGATCACGCGTTAAATTTAAAAGACTCCAGGCCGACCGAATCGCACCCCGCCCATTGAATTCTCCCTGCCCACTGAAAAAAACTGTGCCTTTACGATCAAACTTTACGTTCATATCAAGTCGGCTAAAAGAACCTGTGGACTGCACGGCGGGCGTCCTATCAAACCAAACTCCGGTGCTTGCGAGCACCAATGCCGGTCGATTGGCAATATCCAGGTAAGTTTGATTTTTTAACGTCACCGCATTTGTAGAATCCAACCAACGTGTACCGCCGTCTTCGACTCGAGCAATAGCGTGATTGAAAGAAAAATCATTTGGCAGCTGATAGTCTGCCTCGGTGGTCGCCAAATCTGATCGCCAAATCCACGCGAGATCGGCTTTTAATCCCATCGCTCTCGCAATCGAAACAATCGCGAGACTCATGTCCTTACAGTCCCCGTACCCAGTTTCGGCGACGTCAGCCAGTGGCCGAGGAATGTGACCACCATTTCTTCTGCGCCAGTCACCAAAATATCGAATCTCCTGGGCAACCATTCCTGCGACTGTGTCCATTCGAATTTCCGGAGGAAGCGACTCGGTCGCTGCTTTGATTTTTTCAAAAACGGGTGGCAGCGGACGACGTATTTCTTTTTCTTGTTCTTGAATGATTTTAGCGGCGAAGCCGGTCCACTTTTCCTGGGATGAGACGACGACTTTCGGAAGTCGTCCGCTTTCAAAAAACGGAGCATCCTCTTGCGTGACTGCCAACATCAGCGGTTCGCGATTTTCAACTTCGACCACCCACTTTGAGCGTTCTTTACGAGTCTCAATTTTTAAAAAACCCTGCTTGTCCGTTGCCGAAACGAAAATCGGCATTTCGCTTTGCACGCGCCAACGAACTTTCCGCTTTGCCTCCAGGTCTAAAAACATTCCGCCAGAATAGAAACCCTCGACCGGCACTTCGCTGACTTTAATTTTATACTTCAGCTTCAACAATGAACCCACACGAACTGCCGGAAACGAAATCACCGCCTCTTTGGTCAAATCAAAAACTTTTGCATCTCCAGATTCTTTAATCTGAATGCCGCCTGATTTTACCTTCTGTACAACACCCTCATTCTCTGTCGCCGCTTCAAGCAGTTCAAACTTCGAAGAATGTGCATTGAACGGAATCGTTCTTACAGAATTTGCGTCGCGCCCGGCCTCGTTAAGAATTCGCAGTCGAGAGCTATAGACCAGCGTGTAAGTGCCATTCGAACGGACCTCATAGTCTGCGGTTTCTTCCTCTACGATCGAGGCAAGGTCAGATTCTTTTGCGATTCGCGCATAGGCAATATCAGAGGCGATCAGAATGAGAAGGCAGAGAAGTGGTTTCATCTCACTATGAAAGCAAAATAGAAACCCAAGTGTCTAGAATTGATACAGGTGTCATCCGATTATCAGCCGGTTAAGCCACAACCTCGCCGGAGCGCCCCTGTGTATCGGCTAAAATCACGCTAAGTAGCTGGTCTTCCAGCTGAATCACGACACGAGCCCAACGCCGACTCTATGGCACGTCTCATGGAACGTTCCGTAGTGTCCTAGGTCCGGTTACGAGGAGCTGTTATGTTTCAGGCTACTTTTAAATCTAGGGTTTTCTTGTTGATGTTGGCGCGGCTCCTTTCATGCGTTCTGACAGTTCAACTTGCGATCATGCCTGTCAGCTTCGCCCTCAAACTGCAAATCGATCAAGACATCAAGCTTCGAATCAATCAAGACAACCAGCAAGAGCGCGTAGGCCTTTTGAAACGCGGCACGATCATCGAAATTCCCGATGAATTTGTCGTCATGAAAGATGGTAAGAAAAATCTTGAACTGACCCTCAACAATTGGCTACGAAAAGCTGGTCATCAACCACCCCAAACGGATTCGGGTCCTGGGTTGTTTAAGTTTGACGGTGAAAAACAAGACTACTTTTTTCCGGTAAAAATCGCTGAAGGTGGACTCGCCAAAGGCTCGACGCTCCCCAAAGAGATCGCAAGTCAGCCGATGTATTTGGCTCTTGGGCATCTCGTAAAACGCGGAAACGCACTGGTGTTAACCGACGACGCTGCCGTTCACCCGATCACAC
>JAXMMN010000411.1:0-8079 GCA_034366485.1 Bdellovibrionales bacterium | reverse complement strand
GCGCTGTTGCTTCCATAGATTTCTCAAGATCGACTCGAATTTCAGAAATCTTAGTTCTCGTATCGTCGATCGCTTTTCTAAAATCAGAAAAGTCCTTTCCCTGATCCGCGACAATTTGATCTGCTATGCCCTGCGCTGCTTCTCTTGCCTTTTCAGCGGTAGATGCACGAGCGATCACCTGCAATACGCCTTCATGTGCATGCATCAGAACCACAAGGTCATGAAGATCGTCATTCGGGTTCATGTCAGGCTCGAGCAATCGCTTCGCCTCGAGGCCCCACTTAACGACAGTCAATCGGGGATCCTCGAGGAATCTCGACTTCTCACCCGTAGCGGACGCCATTGTGCCGAGTGCAACGAGAGCTCGCGACTGATAGCTCGGCTCCATAAAAAAAGTGATAGAGAGGGACAAAGCGACGCCCGCGATCGAAGTTAGAAAAATCAAACCTTTAGACGCAACTATTTCTTGCTGAAGTTCCTTAAGAGTCATCGCGCCAGACTAGCGCCACTGACCAAACGAGTCATTCTTGAAAATTCTCAATCCTTCGGTAAAGCAGCATTTGTGCAATGCGTAGGCAGTTGGACCACGGAAGCCCAATTGCACTTGTTGAATCTACCTGCGTGATTTACAACCTTATCACTCAATTTCGCCGAAAAAGCCTCAGTAAACCCAAGTAGTTAAATGAGCAACAACGACCTGTTTCGACAAAATGAAAGCATTCTGAGTCTTGTCTCCCGCTTTCTCGACATCGCGGTTGTGGCCGGTACCGGCTGGATTGCTCATTGGGCGTATTTTTCTACGTTTGAACTCGATCCCGCATACAAACTCGGACTAATTTTAGGCGCCGTCCTGACGGTTGTCATTTTTCCCCTTTTCGACAACTACCAATCTTGGCGAGGTCGCAATTGGTTTGATCAGCTGCGAGCCGTGTTTCTCTCGCAGCTGTCAGTGATGGTTTCCCTAGTTGTTATCTCCGCTTTGCTTAAGAACACTGCTGTCTTTTCACGACTCTGGTTCGCAATTTGGGCGCTTCTTTCGCTGATTGTCCTGTTTACCTACAAGCGCCTGCTCATGATGTGTCTGCGAGAAATGCGATTGCGTGGCTGGAATAGAAAGCGAATAGCCATTCTTGGCGCAGGGGATTTGGGCCGAAAGGTTGCCGGGCACATTAAAAACGCAGAATGGACCGGCTTTGAAATTGCTGCTTACTTCGACGACAATTCGCAAGTTGCTGGTCAAAAGCTGGATGGCGTCCCCGTACACCACCTCAACCGAAACCTCGAGTCCTTCATCGAGGAAAATAAGATTCAGGAAGTTTGGCTCGCTCTGCCCTTAAGGGCTGAATCGAGAATGAAAGAGATCCTTCAGACACTTCAAAACTCGACGGTTGCCGTTCGTTTTGTGCCAGATATTTTCACGTTCAATCTTCTCATTGGACCAAGTGTTTCTGAAATTGCTGGCATTCCCGTTTTGGACATCAACTGCTCACCAATTTCCGGTATCAACTGGGCAATCAAAGAAGCAGAGGACCGGATACTTGCCGCAATCATTCTGATTCTGATCAGTCCTATTTTGGCGATAATTGCCGTTGCAATCCGACTTGAAAGTCGCGGTCCTATTATCTTCAAGCAAGAACGACACGGCTGGGACGGCAAAATCATTAAAGTTTATAAATTCCGTTCGATGGGCGTGATGGAATCATCTGGGGCATTTACTCAGGCAACGAAAAACGACCCCCGAGTGACCAGAGTCGGTGCGTTCATTCGACGAACTTCACTGGATGAGCTTCCACAATTCTTCAATGTTCTTCAGGGACGGATGTCGATTGTTGGCCCACGCCCGCACCCCGTCTCGATGAACAATGAGTACAAAACCAAGGTCGCCTACTATTTTCAACGCCACAAAGTAAAGCCTGGCATCACTGGACTTGCGCAAATTAATGGCTGCCGAGGCGAAACAGACACGCTTGATAAAATGGAACGGCGAATTGCCTTCGATATTCAATACATTCAGAACTGGTCAATTTGGTTGGATCTTAAGATAATCTTTCTGACGATTTTTAAGGGCTTCGTTAGCGACAAAGCTTACTGACTACGCAATGTTTTGCGCTGTTCAAGCCACAACAAAACCTCCCGTTAACACTGCGCGCATCTAGGGACTTCAGTCCCCGTTTTCGTTAGAAGTATCCGTTGTTTAGTGACTTGGCTAACCGTAGTCAGTCTCGCGCGGTCTCCTGGAGGACTATTCATGAAAGTCGCATTGTTAGCGGGTGGCCTCGGCACTCGGATTGGTGAAGAAACCGTCACTCGCCCCAAGCCGATGATTGAAATCGGTGGGAAGCCGATTTTGTGGCACATCATGAAGCACTATTCAGCCTACGGGTTTAACGAGTTCGTGGTGCTCCTTGGTTACAAGGGTTACTTGATCAAAGAATTTTTCGCGAACTACTACCTTCACCAGAGCGACGTCACGATCGATACCAAAACTGGTAAGATGACCGTTCATTCGAATGAAAGTGAAGATTGGAAAATCACTTTGGTCGAAACGGGCCCGGAAACAATGACCGGTGGTCGCGTGCTTCGAGCGCGCAAATATCTTGAGGGCGCGCCCTTCATGCTGACATACGGTGACGGCGTCACTGACCTCAACATCAAGAAGCTTGTGGAATTTCACAAAACTCAGAAAAAAACTTTAACTCTGACGGCGATCCAACCGGAAGGCCGCTTCGGAGTCGTCGACATCAAAGACGATAGCTCGGTCGCAAGATTTTTGGAAAAGCCCCGGGGCGATGGATCTTGGATCAATGGCGGCTTCTTTGTTTGCGAACCTTCGATCTTTGATTCAATCACCGAAGGCGACAAAACCATTTTCGAACGCACGCCGATGGAAGCTTTGGCTTCCAAAGGTCAGATCGCTGCCTACCGGCACGAAGGCTTTTGGAAGTGCATGGATACTTTGCGCGACAAACAAGATCTTGAAGCGCTTTGGGCCACCGGCCGCGCGCCTTGGAAAGTGTGACCGCAAAGATGACGGCAGGCGCTGGCAAAATCGATTTGGAAAATGCTTTCCGTGGAAAAAAAGTTTTCCTCACAGGCCACACAGGCTTCAAGGGGTCGTGGATGGCGCTTTGGCTTCAGGGCCTTGGGGCAAACGTCACCGGCTATGCGCTTGCAGCACCAAGTAAACCTTCGCACTTCGAACTTCTTCGCGAACGCGGAATTTTGAAAATCGAATCTGTTATTGGCGACATCTGTGACTATCAATCGCTTCGAGATGCAATGTTTGCGTGCGATCCTGATTTGATTATTCACATGGCAGCCCAGCCCATTGTTTTGAAGTCCTACCGCGATCCGATTGAAACCTATGAAACGAATGTCATGGGAACGCTGAAAGTCTTCGAAGCAGCACGTGCGCTGAATGAGAAACGGAAGAAAGAAGCGGTTCGTTCGCTATCCATTTTGAATATCACAAGCGACAAGTGTTACGAAAACAAAGAAACTCTTGTCGGTTACAAAGAGTCCGACCCCATGGGCGGGTACGATCCGTATTCGTCGTCTAAAGGTTGTGCCGAGATTCTTTTTTCAAGCTATCAGCGAAGTTATTTTCCGGTTGCGAAATTTGGCGGCGAAAAGTCAGATGGCCACAAAGTGCTGATGGCAAGTGTGCGCGCAGGGAACGTCATTGGTGGCGGCGATTGGGCGGCTGATCGCCTGATACCAGATTTGATTCGCGGCACCGCCCAAGGGAAAATCACCGAGATCAGAAACCCCTCGGCCATTCGGCCCTGGCAGCACGTGCTTGAACCATTGTCTGGATATCTTCTCGTCGCAGCGAAATTATTAAATGGCGATGCGAAAGCGGCAACGGGATTCAACTTTGGCCCCGACGAAGAGTCTTGTGTCACGGTTGGCGAGATCCTTTCGAGCATTTCGAAAAAATGGGACGGCATTAAATTTCAAGTGGACCCACTTGCAAGTCAGAGCAGTCCCCATGAAGCGCATTTCCTAAAACTCGATTCTACAAAAGCGCGCACCGAACTTTCTTGGAAGCCGGTTCTGAACTTTGATGAGACGATTTCATGGACAGCAGATTGGTATCGCACGCACCAGGAATCAAAAGAACTTCTCACGTTGAAACAGATTGCAGAATTTCAAAAGCGGATGCTCGGTTGAAAATTCTCTTCGTTGATATTCAATACGACTATGGCGATCCAAAGCGCGGAATCAACACGATCGGCGAGTACGGATTTCGCCGAGCGATGACGGCTCTTGGCCACGAAGTTATACCGTTTTACTACGATGATGACTTAGCGGGATCAGTGGCTTTACAAACGCGGCTTTTGGAGGCCGCGGCCAAAGTAAAACCTGATCTTGTTTCGTTCTGTCTTTTCCGCGATCAATTCAAAGTCGAGACTCTTCAAGCCTTAAGAAAGATCGCGCCGACCTTGAATTGGTTCGGTGATGATACGTGGCGCTTTGACAATTTTACGAAGCACTACGCTGCGGCTTTTGATTTCTGTGTCACCACCGACAAGTTCAGTGTTCCGAAGTATCAAGCCCTCGGAGTGAAGAACGTGATCGTTAGCCAATGGGCCGCGATTGATCTCCACCAGCGTCCGAAATTTGAAGGCGCTTACAAACATGACGTGAGCTTTGTTGGACAGTTTCACCCGTACCGCGCGTGGATTGTGAATTCGCTAATGAGGGCCGGCATCAATGTTCACGCCTATGGCCTGGGTTGGCCTGCTGGTCCATTGAAGAGCGAAGAGATGAATAGCCTTTTTCGCCATTCGAAAATCAATCTCAACATCGGAAATAGTACGTCTTTGAAGCTTCCCTATTTGCTTTCGCACTGGAAGGCGCTTCCGCTTGCGATCAAGAGTCGTAAAAACCGAAGCCAGATCAAAGCCCGAAATTTTGAAATCCCCTACTTTGGTGGCTTTCAAATTTCGGATGATGTGCCTGGACTAGAAGATTGGTTTGATCACGGAACTGAAATCATCACCTACAAGTCGCCAAGTGAGGCGATCGAGAAAGTGAAATACTATCTTTCGCACGACAAAGAACGCGAAGCGATCCGGGAAGCTGGAGAGCGCCGCGCCCAAACTGACGGTTATACCGCACGCTGGAAAGACATTCTTGAAACTGTTGAACGACAGCTTAAGCAGAAATCACCGCGCGCGCCCGGGGTGCATGCGTGAAGCCGACGGTTCAGCCGAAATACAGAGCCAGCTTTGTCGTCGATCCTGCTCTTCAAGAAGGACGAATCTTCGATATCACCAACCGAAGTCTCAACCGTGACGATTGTCTGTATGGGTTCTTCGCGCTCCGCAACGAACTTCTGCTTTTAGGAATCGATCTCAGAACCTGCGACATTTGCGAGCCCGAGAAAAGTGATCTGATTGTTTTCAATGAACGACCGAAGAAGGGCCTAGAAGCGGATCTTCGATCGAAAGGCCTCTTGAAAAAATCCGTCCTGATGATTTTTGAAAGTGCACTGATTCGTCCTGACAACTGGGACTTAAGTTTTCACAAAGAAGTCGCAGCGGTTCTAACGTGGGGAAGCGATCTCCTGTCTTCGAAAGACTCGCGTGCCAAGTACCTAAGAGGCGGCTTCACGCATAAGTTTCCAAACGTCATTCCGGGCTCCGACGCCGATCACTCCGCCGCTGGTCCTGCACCAGGTGAAATCGGCAAGCGCCCGAAGCTTGTCACTTTGATTGCTGGAAATAAGTCCGTCTCAAGTCCTATCGAACTCTACACCGCACGTCGCGATGCGATTAAATGGTTCGAAACGCACGCGCCGAGTGAATTCACTTACTACGGTGTTGGGTGGGAGCATTCCTACCTCAAAGGCGGCTTCGGCACCAAAGTACTTCGCAAGCTTGGAATTCTTCGTCACCTTCCCGAATCGCGGTCGAAGTGCTTTGGTGGAAAAGTCGATTCGAAGCTAGAGACTATGAAGCAGTTTGATTTTTCGATCTGTTTTGAAAACGCCGAAAAAATTCCCGGTTATATTTCAGAAAAAATCTTCGATTCGTTCTTTGCCGGCTGCATCCCTGTTTACTGGGGTGCACCCGATATCGAAGAGTATATTCCTGCAGAATGCTTCATTGATTTTAGAAAGTTCCGCGATTTCGAAAAGCTTCATCGCTTTTTGGTAATGATGACCGAAAGCGAAAAGCGCGCCTACCGCAATGCGATCGCAAATTTCCTCAAATCGGATCGTGCCCGAATCTTCGATGCCGATCTCGCGGCGAAAGACATCGCTCTCGCAATCCAATCGACGGTAGCGACATGAATAAATCGGCGGTGCTGACATTAGGAATCGGACGACTGCTTCAGATTGCCATCGTCTTTCTTACTTACCGCGCCGTCACCGATGTGTTGCCTCAAGATGAAGTCGGCTTTTTCTTTTTGCTTCAAGCCTTGGCTGGTTTTTTCGGATTGATCGTTGTGAACCCAGTAGGGACTTTTCTAAATCGCGAAATTCACGGCTGGGAAAAATCGGGATTTTTGCGACCAGGGCTAAAAGCCTTTCTTGGGTTCTCCTGGTTAGCGGCGATCTTTGCTGGATTCCTGATTGCGGCTCTTTCGCTTTTTGGAGTTGGCTCACTTGGCGCGCACGAACCTTGGGTGCAAACTTCCTTTACCACTTTAGTGATGGTTTCAGGCGCAACAATTGCCAATACCTTTATTCCGCTTCTCAATATTCTCGAACGCCGTTTTTCCTTTGTAGTTTTGACGGTCGTGTCGCAAGCCCTCGCGTTGGGATTTTCTTACGTCGTGGTTTTAAGAAGTGGAGCACATGCTTCGAACTGGATGCTGGCCACAGGCGCCGTACAAATAGCGTTCGGGCTATTCGCGTTTGGCCTCTTAGTCAGAAAAGTCAGCTCCGACTCCCCACCGAATTCACTTTCGACGGCACACATGAAAGAGATGGCGGCGCCACTTTGGTCCTTTGCGGCGCCGATCGCCATAGCGAACTTTGCCGTATGGGGATTAATGCAAGGCTATCGACCGTTGGTGGAAAATTTCGCTGGCCTCGGTGCCCTCTCCATTATCGGCCTCGGCTTGGGTCTTGCCAGCAGCATCACGGCTTCCTTCGAGGCGCTGGTTCATCAAGTATTTCTGCCGGTCTTTTATCGAAGATCACATAGCGAAGATCTAAAAACCCGCGAAAGAAATTGGAATCACCTTTGGCGAGCCTGCGTACCCTCCTACTTCGGTTTGGTGGTTGTATTGATGGGGTTGTCTCACCACTTTGTCGATGTATTGACTGGCGGGAGCTACCCGCAAGCGGGTCTTTACCTAGCAATTGGTGTCGGAGCCGAATTTTTACGAATGATTGGAAACCTGGTTGTGCTTTACGCACAAAGCGAACGAAACATGAAACCAACTCGCCTTCCCTATTACATCGGGGCCGCGGTTGCGTTTGCGGGAAGTCTTTATGCGATTCACATCGGCGAGCTTCAGTACGTGGCTTATTCTTTGATCATTGGCCAAGGGGCGGCTGCGGCTTTCCTCATCAAAACAGTCATCACCTCGAAGGACATGCTTAAGCTCAACATTTTAAGCATGATTCGATTCCTCGTGGTACCAAGTGTCCTTGTGTACCTCGCGAAAGATGTTCCCGCGCCTGTTGCCTTAGGCGGTGTGGCGCTTGGTATGGGAATCCTGACGATCCATTACTGGTGGCAGGTGCGAGAAAAATGAAACGCGTCACCATTTGCATACCCACTTACAATAGCGAAGCGACCTTGGCTGAAACTTTGAATTCAGTTTTAAAGCAAAGCTACAAAGACATCATGGTGAAGATCTTCGACAACGCTTCGACCGATCTCACCGTACAAATCGCTCGCGACTTTGCAATGCGAGACCAGCGCATTCAGATTTTCGCTCATGTTGAAAATGTCGGCGGAGAAGGAAACTTCAATCGCTGTATTGCTGCGGCTGAAGGCGACTATACGGCGATTTTTCATGCCGATGATGTTTACGAACCCTTGATGGTTGAAAGCCAAGTGGCATTTTTGGAAGATCATCCCGAGTGTTCCGCCGTCGCAACGGGTGCTTCGATCA
>JAXMMN010000410.1:0-3425 GCA_034366485.1 Bdellovibrionales bacterium | reverse complement strand
CCTTAGCTCTCACCGGATTGCAGACAGAATTTACCTGCAGATGAAATCGGGGCTTCCTTCTGGGAACTCAAAATTGCCGCCGGGTTCTTGTGGCGAAAAAATGAAGAAGATTTCAGAATGGACGGCAGTTGCGTCCGATCGAATTCAATCAGGTGCAGTTTCTGCTGTCGAGGCATCCGTCTCGCATCAGGAAAGTCTCCTCGCACTCGGCGTCGAAAAAACTTGCCGTGAACGATTGGAAGTTTGTACTCGTTCAAGCTTTATTGGAAAACTCACCGATTCGGTCCGAAGCCGTTTGGTTTCGCCGCCAAACCACCATCAGCAGCGCTAAGATCAGCATGTACTGGTGATTCACTTCGGCGTCTTTGAAATTGCATTCCGTAAGACCACCCACGTGAAGAGCGACCTGCGCGCCGATTGCACCAAGTGCAATCGCGCGCGGGAAGTGGGCATCTGCCGGGAGTCGACGAAGAAGCTGATGGGCCATCCAAAGAAAAATTAAACTAAACGCCGTGTAGGCGGCAAAACCCAAAAGTCCTGTGCCGGATAAAAACTGAAGATAGTTATTGTGGGCGTGCCCACCGAACTCTTGCGTGATGCCGAGCTTCGTATAGTAATCGCCGATGATTTCTTCATTCACGCCGTAGCCAACGCCAAGAACCGGGTTGTCTTTGAACATGGCGATGTTGGCGCGCCACACATCAAGCCGTTCGGTGTTACTTTGATTTGTGAGACTTACGATACTGGTCAGGCGATCGCGAAACTTCTCGTTAAATGCAGCACCTCCACCAATCAATATTACGCCCGACAAGATACTTGCGATGGCGACTTTACGGCCCAGATAAAGCGACATTACAAATACTGCTGCCGCTGCGCCAATCCATGCTCCGCGCGTGTACGACCACAAAAGCGCAAGACCACAGGCCAATGTTGAAGCCCAAGCAATGTGTTTCCACTTCGACCTTGGCATCGCGATCGAAAACCCAAGCAGCATCATGAGGCTTAAGGTCATCGAGTGGCCGAACGTGACCGGATGACCCCACATTCCACGCGCTCTGTAGGTGAAGCCACCTTCGAAATAAAACTTACTGACGGGTTCGCGGTGGCCGCGAATGTAATCAATGCCAGTGAAGTGTTGAAAGATCGCGTAGAGGGCGATCAAACCCAGTAGGACGACAATTGCCCGGAAGGCTTTCTCCATTTTGTCGATAGAGTCGGATTGCGGTAGAGCTTCAAGGCCCAGCCGAATGGCAATGAAAAGCAAAACAAAGCGGGCGTTGCCAATGATGAAAACCTTATCGGCCGAATCTGGTGCTTTAAAAAAAGCGCTCAGCACAATGACGACCAAGAGCGCAAGAAGACTGTAATCGCCGGCCATCAGGACCGGGCGACGTGGAAAGTTTGAGCTTCTAGCTTGAAAAGTCACGACAAGGGCTATCAACACCGAAAGCCAACCAAACATTTCCATTCCGGCCATGGTGGTTAATACGGCAACCGCATACAGAAATAGCGACGTTGGCAGTGCCTTCACTCGAAAGAAACTCGCGATCATTTCGGACAAAACCATTTTTCCATCCTACGACCGAAGGGTAGTTCTAAGTTGAGTTTCTTGGTAACAGCGAAGCGCACCGTCGATCATTTTCTCAGAAGAAAAATCCTCTTGTGCCCTTCGGACCGCCCGCGCACGCATGGTCAGCGCTTCACTTGGATTTTCAATAAACCACTTGATCGCGTCACACAATGCCTGGGGCTGGCCGGGTTCGACTAAGATTCCGGTTCGCTTGTCGTCGACGACGTCAACAAGTCCGCCGACTTTCGACGCGATGACAGCACAGCCAGTGGCTTGCGCCTCGAGAGATACAAGCCCAAAACTTTCAAACCTCGATGGCTGAACGACGATTTGGGCTTCGCGCATCGCAGAAAGCGCGTTGGAAGTTTCGCGGTTGATCGTCACTGTTGATTCCAAGTTTAAGTCGCGAACCAGCTTTTCTAAGCTTTCGCGGCTTTTTCCTTCGCCTGAAATTTCAAGTTCCACTTTGTAGTTCAGATTTTTCAAAAGATGCACGGCCTGAATCAAAACATCAAACCCCTTGATCTCTCGAAGAAGCCCAAAAGCTGCAATCTTCAAAGGTGATGTTCGACCGAGTCCCTCGGGCCAAGGTGAAAGTACGGGTTCAATAGGATCAATTCCATTTCGGTTTAAAACGACAGGTGCTGTGTCAGCACCAATCCGCTTTATGAATTGGTCAGCAGAGTACTGGCTTTCCGCCAAAACACAGTCTGTGTACTTTCCTAAGAAGCGTTCGATCCAAGTGTAGAGAACATTCATAACGTTGCCGTGCATCTGATGAAGGCTTCCGCCGTGCGGGGTATAGATGACTTTCGTTTCTCGCGGCAGAATTCTTAGAATTCTGCACAGTCTTGCAAACAGGCCACCTTTTGCGCCGTGCCCGTGAACAACGTCAAAGAAAACACCTTTGTCCTGGGCGTCCAAAGTGCCATCCGAGGTCTTCGTGCTTTTTCTTGCGGACCTTAAGCCAATCGACAGTAACCAGAGGGTTGAAAGATCCCACGGTCCCGGTGCCGAGCGCATCGATATCGAAACCACGCGTTTTCGGATCTCTGGTTCTAGCGACAAAGTTTTTTGAAAGCCGCTATCGGCTTGTTTGAGATCCGTGATCAGAAGGCAGTCGTGACCTTGTTCGAGGGCTCCGCGCATTAAAGTTTCAACGTGCGTTCGGATACCGCCTTCCGCGTTTCGCAAGATAAAGAGAATTCTCATTTAAAAATCCTCAACATCTTTAGTGGGAACGTCAGTAAAAAAATCGCGAGGCTAATAGCGACCAGCCGCAAGTGATAAGGGCTTTTCGAAGCCAGAAGAGTTGTTTCTAACCACGGGCCGCTAAATTGCGGAAGCATGAGATCGCGTCTTCTGGACAAAACGATGTTCAGTCTTCGGGCTGCACAGTCTTTTAGTTCGTGAAATTTCAAGTAGCGAGTGTCTCGCGACGTCAGTCGCAAGCCATCTACAGGATCCGAAACATAATGCCTTAAGACTTTCAAAAGATCGTGTTCGGTGAAACGCCGCTTGGTTTCGCGCACGGTGTAGCTGGATTCGGAAACGCGGTACCGCATAAGTGGAGAAGTCAAAATTCCAAAGCGTCCAAGTTTTGAAAAGCGAAGCCAGACATCAAGATCCGAAGAGGTGCCAAATAGTTCGCCGCGAAAGCGTCCGATGTCGTCGCGATATATTGTGGACCGGGCCATCACAGATGGACAGGTGATGAAGTTTCCGAACTGCAATACCGACTTTAAGAGATCGTCGAAGCGAAACTCGGCCTTTTTGGTGTCGCGCAAAAAATCAGGCAAAAACCGTTCGCCGATTTTATCACCTTTTCCATTGATGATCGAAGCACCCGTTGCGA
>JAXMMN010000409.1:0-3261 GCA_034366485.1 Bdellovibrionales bacterium | reverse complement strand
TTCTCACATCCTCTATATATCGTACATGCAGTAGGGGCGATTGCGAACTTTGCTGGTCCACGAGACCTGCGGCCTGCAGGAGTTCCAGCGTCTTGTTGTCATCTATTGCCTTAAGCACCTCGTCGCAGTTAAGGGGCCGATCGCCAACGGATTTCGCGGTCATTTTTTCTACCAGCTTCAGCAGGTGCTCAGGAATCAACGCGCGAATTTCGTCCGGAAAAGCCAGCGGCTCCGATTGAATTCGGCGAAGTGTTTCTTCCCTTGTGGTCCCTTGAAATGGGGCCTTGCCAGTCAGCATTTCGTAAAAAATGATTCCCAAACCGTAAATGTCTGTTTGAAAAACTGCGGGGAGGCCGGCCGCAACTTCCGGCGCAAGGTATTTGACCGTACCAATTGCAAAACCCGTCGCCGTGACACCAGCCTGGGAGTCATCGAGCACCTTTGCGATTCCGAAATCGATGATCTTTACTTGTAGGCGCTGGCCAACAAGCACGTTTCCGGGCTTGAGATCGCGATGGAGGATTTTTTCTTTGTGAGCGGCGCCGACGCCTGCAACCATTTGGCGAAAAATACTGATCTGTTCTCCGAGACCGAGTACGCCTTTGCCAATCAGGGAATTCAGTGGCCACCCCTGGAGGAATTCCATAACTAAGTAGGGTGTGCCGAAGTGATTTCCGTTCGAGAAGATCTGAATCACGTTTTGATGCTTAATCTTGGCTAAGGCTCGGCCTTCGGCAAGAAAGCGCGCCATCGATTCGTCGTCCACGGTGCCACGAATTGTTTTGATTGCAACTTGTCGACCGAGTGATGCGTCTGTTGCCAAATAGACATCACCCATTCCGCCGTGGCCGATGCTCCGAAGAATTTTGTACTCGCCAATCAGGTCGCCGGTCTTCGCTGATGGCTTTGGTTCTGATTGCGCCCCACTGCTCTTAAAATGTTCTTCATTTTTTATAGAGCCATCCGGAAAGTAGGATGAGAGCCTAGCCATCCGGCCATCCATATAAAACTCTTGTTGCTCCAGCAGGCGTCCGCTTTCGAAACCAGAGTGAAGTTTTACTATACCATTGTTCCAGTAGACCTTTTGTACTCCGACCGGTGAATCAAAGACATACTGGCCGTCTGAAAACAGAATTCCGAGATCGTCGTAGATAAGCTCTCGGCCGTGGCGCAATTCGTAACTATATTCGATTTCAGACAATAGAATGCCGCGATCAGTATACTGCCGCACTCGACTGCAAGCGGAATCCGTCCATTCTTTCGACGAACGAATTTGCCCATTCTCAAAATAGGTTCGAATAGCGAAAAGACGGTCACCGTCGAACTCTTCGATAGATTGAATTTGCCCACTTTCAAAATAGCGAGTGCGTGGACCTGATTTCCGACCAGCAAGAAAGTGAGTCTCCTCCACCAAACTTCCGGACAAACCGTAGCGACGATGGCGACCGGAAAGCTTTCCCTCAGAATAAGTGCCGTCTTCACTCAAGGTTCCATCGTTGTAAAAAACTTGGAACGCGCCGTCCGGCAAACCTCGCTTGTAATTGGTGGTCGACTTTACAAGACCATTTTCCGAGTAGAGCGTGAGCACGCCATCCTCGGCGAGCGTCGGATCGCAAAGTGACAAGTTGTTTGTAGAGCTGCCGTCTACATAGCAGGTTCGGTTCGTGACTTTTCCATCTGTACTGAATGTTTGTTCAAAACCATGTCTGATTCCCGATTTCATCATGTAGGAGCGAACGAGAACTCCAGATTCGTTGTATTCTTCTTGTGACCCGCTGAGCTCGCCGCCTTCATAGTTGTACAGTCGCTTCAATATCCCAGATTCATAATACTGTCTGCGCGCTCCAACGTACTTTCCCTCACGAATGCTGCCGGACTCTTCTAGCTTTCCACTTTTATAGTACCGATTGTATTCGCCTTCAATTTGCCCAGTTCGATACCACGCGCGCTCGAGAAGCGTTTCTTGGCCGGGATTGGTGTAGTAGGTTTCCGACAGACCGTGACGTTGATCGTTTTGATATTCAACTCTTGAAATCAACCGGCCTGTCTTTTCCGAGTACTTTACACAGAGTCCGTGTCGATAGCTGTTCAGATATTCATTTGATTCAGTCATGAGGCCCGTGTCTGTCCACAAAGTCTGACGGTTCATGACCCCGCGCTCATCGTAGGTGTTCTTGAACTTCATTTGGCCGTTGTCGTGATAGCCGATCGCAAGCTTTTCTGTGCCGCTGGGATAATAGAACCTTTCGAGCACCAGGCGTCCTTCGGCAGTTCTATTTTCAAAATAGGTGATTTTACCATCTTCTGACTTTCGCCAAATAGATACGGCGCCGCTTGGATCGACAGAAGTTTCAGTTTGGTTATCGAAGCGATCGTCATTCATGCAAGGGCATTGTCGCGATTCTTCTTTGGGTAGGTCAAAGAAACTTCTATAGCCTCTAGACTTTATTTTTCCGAAAATCTTTGAGAGAATTAAAAAATGCTAAGCGAGCAACACATTAATCAGCATATCCATCAGCGCAAGGACGTCTTCGCTACGACAACCACCCCTTAGGGGTAGCAATCAATCTGCGCCCAGTTCTGGGTGGCAAAAACATTTTATTTTTCGAGTTTATAATTTTCGCCAGAGTAACTTGCGGAAAACCAACGGAAAACATCATCGCCAACATTTGCGATGGGCGTTTCCGTGGAATTCATATGGGAGTATTTATGAGCTTAATATTGGATCATCGGCAAATTGCCGATGACATGGAGATCTATTGTCTCGACGAAAAAGTTGGTGCGGGACTGCCGATGTGGCTACCGAATGGAGTCGCGATTCGCGACTCGCTAGAGAAGTTGATGCGATACTTAGAAAACAATGGCGACTATCATCGCGTCGTGAGCCCACACATCGGAAAGCGCCAGCTTTACGAGCGGTCTGGACACGTCAAGGCTTTCGCAGAGGAAATGTTTCCTCCGATTGGCATGGGCTCGGATGAGTACTATCTCCGACCTATGAATTGTCCGCATCACCACGTGATCTTTGCTGCCAGTCCGAAAAGTTATCGACAGCTGCCGTATCGTGTCGCCGAATTTGGACAGGTCTATCGAAACGAAGGCAGTGGAGCGCTGAGGGGACTCAGCCGCGTCCGCGGGCTTTGTCAAAACGATGCCCATATTTACGTCGCCCCCGAAGACTCGAAAGACGAAGTGATATCGGTTCTTCGGCTGCACGAGCGTGTCTACGAGATCTTAGGATTAAAGGACTACCACTACCGG
>JAXMMN010000408.1:0-6764 GCA_034366485.1 Bdellovibrionales bacterium | reverse complement strand
TACTCGACACACTTGGACGCTTCATCATGGAGGCATAAAAGTCAGCGAGTGCTGGATATCTCTGCTGCCAATCAAAATCTTCCGAAAATCGAAGACCAATATAGCCAAGTGCTGAAGCAACGGCGATATCCGCAATCGTGAGCGACTTTCCGACAAAAAAATCTTTCCCATGAATTTGACGATTGAGCTCGAAGAGTCCGCGATGAACTTTCCCGAATTGTCGCTCAACCCACCAAGGATGTTGAAGTTCTGCAGGCCGTTTTCGACGCTCGGCAAACAATGCGAGAGACGCATCCATCACACCTTCCGCAATTGCTTCCGTCACTTTTACCGGAAGCCAAAGCGATGGCTCAGCTGGGATCAACGTTGGGCCACTTTTTTTATCCAGATAGTCAGTGATGACTCGCGAATCAAAAACCGCAACTTCCTCTTGGCCGATTTTTTCCAACCATACCGGAACTTTGCCAAGTGGATTCGTTTTAACAACGCCCGTGTCTTCATTCCAGGGAACATCAACAACCATTTCGAATTCTATTCCCTTTTCCAAAGCTGCAATTCGCACCTTTCGCGCATAGGGGCTTGTCAGCGATACGATCAGTTTGGGTTTTGCAGCCATTTGAACATCTCCTCTGCTGATTAAAATGAATAAACTGTCTGAAGCTGAAGCCATTCCACACGGTCATCTCGACGAAGAGTTTTTAAGTGAGCCGCCGTGTGGTACAACATGATTTCCAAATCGTCCGTGTGAAAGCGAATCCCTAAACCGAAGCGATTCTCATTAAACCCAGATTGAAATCGCGTTCGACCATCGACGGCGTAGAGGACCTCATCATACATCGATGGTCCAAATGCAGATTGCGGAAGCCAATTCAGCTGAACCCGATTGCGAATTCGCCAGTAAACGCCTTCATCACCATTGAAATGTCTTTGCTCAAAACCGAATCGACCAAGAACGCCGACAACACCATCAAAAGATCGATTGTAGAGAGCAAACTGATGCAACCGTCGTTCGGCACCACCTGTATCGAAGTCGACAAATGCGGCACCAATCAAATAGCCCCAATTAGAACCTTCGATTTTTCCACCGTATGAAAACCGAAAAAGATCTAAGTTTTTGTCAGAAAACAAGTCACCGCGATCACGCCGCACGTATTCTGCAAAAATCTGATGACCTCCATCTAACTTCTTTCGAAACTGGAAAACGCCCCACGACTCGTCTCTCGCGTAAACCTGATTGGTAAACAACGACGAGAAGATCCCCACCCAAAGAACAGTTCCGGCGAAAGACCGTTTAATAGCGCGCATCTTCAGGTTTCTCCCCTTTGGGCCAATCTTTGTTTTTTGCCGCAAAGTCCGGTCGCTGCATTTGAGTGAAATAGGCAGCCACGTCCCAGGCCTCGTCATCTGTCAGACTTCCACCTTGGCCAAGAGGCATATTGTGTTTTACGAACCCGGCTGCCGTGTGAAGTCGAGCCATACCAGCCCCAATGTTGTAGGACTCTGGCCCCCACAATGGCGGAAAAATGATCTTTCGGTTGGCCGAATCGTAACTTCCAGTCCCATTCGCCTGATGGCAGGACGCACATTTCGCCTCGTATACGTTTTTGCCGACAGTCAAATTTGGTTCTCGTTGAAGCTTTAGTTTTGGCATTCCGCTGCCCTCGATTTTTGCTCCGACCTCATATCCAGTTGAAAGCCACGTCATGTACGTCACGATGTCGGTCATTTCACGACTTTCCAGAGGAAGTCGTTTGCCGTTGAGACTTCGCTCAAAGCAATCGTTTACTCGATCAGGCAAGGTATCCATCTTCCCAGAACGGGTACGATACTGTGGGAACTTCGTTACGATCCCAACCCACGGTCCAGCGTTGGGCGTCGTTCCCGAGGCCAAATGACAGCTGGTACAATTGATTTTGGCTCCAACATATTTCGGTAGCATTGAATGAGTGTTCTCGAGGAGCTCTTTTCCGCTGCGAACGCTTTCACCTTCTGGTCCATCGCCGACTTTTGAAAAGTCAGGTGCTGTGATTTTTTTTAAAGAAGCACGGACTTGGCTTCTTAAAGCGACTTCGCTCCTTCCGAGGTCTGTTCTCTTAGGACCATCGAAGGCACTGAACAACGCCCAGACGGAAAGCACCGCCGACACGGAGAACAACGCAACCATAGCATAGTTGGCGTCGTTCACCTGACTCTGCGGTACTTTGTCCGGATCTTGGCCTACCTGTGACATATCGACCCTTTCCTCTCGTCAACACAGCGCTGAATCTAAACTTAGAGTATCAGCGGTTCGCAAAAGGCAAGATGTGCCAGCACATGGTTCATTAGAAATAAGTAATCTTCGGCACAAAAACAGAATACATGCCGCGCAGCTCGCCGGACTTAAATCCGTGAGCCAAATCGGATCACCTAGGCAAGTCCTCTCATCATCCCTTGCCAATAAAGTGTCGGCAGAATGTCTTTCTTGAGATGCCACATCATTCGACGCGGAACCGCTGGATCTAGAGGAAACGTCGGCATTAGCTTTCCGTCGTAACCAAATTCAGCCAGCATGACTTTGCCTATTTCTGTGATCAACGGACAGGACGAATAGCCGTTGTACTTTTCAACGGGCTCCTTTCCATTCATAACAGCCATCAGATTTTTAACGACAACTGGATACTGTGAACGAATCGCCGCACCCGTTTTAGAATTGGGAACTCCGGTCACATCGCCCACGCCGAAAATATTTGGGTATCGCAAATGCTGAAGTGTGAACTTGTCTACCTCGAGCCATCCCTTCTGGTCGCCTTCGGCAAAAGCCAAACCAGACTCGGCGACATAGCTGTGGGCCGACATTGTCGGCACGACGTGCAGCAGGTCATATTTCAAACTTTGGCGAGTAACTTTGCCGTCGCTGTCTGTGACATCAAAGTGCGCCTCTTTTTTGTCGGCATCGACGCCCACAATTTTGTGGAGGTACTTTGGCTCGATGTCTTTTTCTTTTACAAGTTTTTCAAGCGCATTCGAAAATGTAGGAATCCCAAACATAGCCTTCCCGGCAGTCGCGAACTGAATTTTCGCTTTGTGACGAACACCATTTAGTCGAAAAACATTTTCAGCAAGATACATGATTTTCTGAGGTGCACCTGCGCACTTGATGGGAACTGGCGGCATAACAAAGATCGCCGTACCACCTTGAAAGCCTTGAATCATCGCTGCTGTTTGTTCAACTTGATCGTAATCGTAAACGGTGCAGATCCCGTTCTTGCCGAGGTTTCCTTTGAGACCTTCAATTTTATCCCAATTAAGCCGCAGACCCGTCGCAACAACTAGAAAGTCATATCCAATCTTCAAACCATGCGTCAGCGATACGACTTTGGCGATTGGATCAACACTCTCAACTTTTTCCTTCAGCCAGGTAACGCCGCCTGGAACTAAGTCTCGAGTGCGCCTCTCGGTCGACTCTCGATCCGCCAAGCCTGCACCGGCTAAAGTCCACATTGGCTGGTAGTAATGATTCTCCGAAGGATCAACGATCGCGATTGAACCTACATCAATAGAGCGTGCCAATTTTGCTGCGACTGCAATTCCACCCGTACCAGCACCAAGAATCAAAACACGAAAAGCTGATTTCGCCATATGTACTACTCCCCTACATTCGCTTAATCTGATCGAACAAAATGAATGCTCCCATGATCAAGACAAAGTAACCAAAGCCTTTCTTGAGCGCCGTTTCGGAAACCTTTTTTGATAGGTTCATGCCGATGAAAAGACCCACAATGGCGATGGCTGCGACCGTCAGCATCAACTTCCAGTCAATGACCGCTGTTCCTTGCAAGTCGCCAATGAAACCAATCAATGATTTAGCAGCGATAATAAAAAGCGATGTGCCCACAGCGATTTTCATCGGCATTCCAACCAAGACAACCAACGCTGGAATAATCAAAAATCCACCACCCGCACCGACAAAGCCGGTGACGCCACCGACAACAAGACCTTCCAATGAGATCAGTCCAAATTTCATGGCGGGCGAAAGCGGTGCCTTCGGGGCCGTCGCCGGCTTTCTGGCTTTGATCATTGAGATTGAGGCCGCGAGCATCAGCACAGCAAATACCAACATAATCAGCAGGGACTTACTGATCGCCATTTCACCGACACTGAATACTGGGTCTGGAAGATTGGGTATAACAAAGCGTCTTGTGAGATAAACCCCAACAAAGCTAGGGACAGCGAAGATGAAGCCTGTCTTGAGGTCCACCTCTCCTTTTTTCAAATAACCAACTCCACCAAAGAGCGCCGTCAAACCGACAATGAACAATGAATACGCCGTCGCAAGAATCGGGTTGATGCCAAAGAGGTAGACCAAAATGGGAACTGTTAGAATCGATCCGCCGCCGCCGATCATGCCAAGGGAAAGTCCCATGAAAATCGATGCAATATATCCTAGCAGTTCCATATCATTCTCATTTCTTTAGCTTCAATTTTCTGTCTACAAGCTTAAATAGGTACATACCTACCAACATACTGATCACGAAGATCACGGGCTTTGCTTGAAGGCTTGCGAGTGAGGTCATCGCAGGTCCCGGGCAAAAGCCACCGAGCCCCCAACCGACACCAAACAAAACCGCGCCAATAACAAGCGCCGGAGTCAGCTCTGTCTTCGTCGGAACTTGCCAGTTCGGAACCAGCAAGGGTGTGGCGCGCTTACGAATAATTTTATATGTGACAAAGTGAACACCGATTGCGCCTGCCATGACGAACATGAGAGACGGGTCCCAATTTCCAAAGAGATCAAGAAAGCCAACAACTTTACTAGGCTTTGTCATTCCTGAGATTCCTAAGCCAACTGCGAAGATGAATCCAACTGCAAGCGCTGCAACCGCTGTGTTCATTTGAGAGTTGCCTTTATCTTTGTTGCTCATTTCGACTCCTTTTAAAAAATTCCAAGTTTACGAAACAACGCGACCGCTGCGACACCGGCCGCAATGAAGGTCATCGTCGAGACCAAAGAACGTATCGACATCCGGCTTATGCCACAAACACCGTGCCCACTGGTGCAGCCACTTCCCATGATCGTGCCAAAGCCAACCAGCAAACCAGCCACGACGGTTGTCCATTCAGATGTCGGCAAGTCACCGTCAAAGACCGCAGGACTAAGCCCTCGAAGCGCAAAGCCACCTAGTACGAGACCAGCAATAAAAAGTACGCGCCAAAGCGTGTCACCCCGCTGTGGCGTCAAAGCACCATTGATGATTCCACTGATGCCTGTGACTCGACCGTTAAATAAGAGCATCACCGAAACAGCGATACCGATGATTGCGCCGCCAATGAGGGCGTTGATCCATTCTGGTTGCATGTTTTCTCCTTAATTATTTTCCGTTTTAAATTTCTTTTCATTCCAACGAATCATTCCGCCCGCCATATTGATGGTGAACTTGTATCCAAGCTTGATACTTTCTGCTGCGGCAGTTCCCGACCGACCGCCGCTTCGACATACGAAGACGATCTCCTCTGCTCGGTTTCCATTTTCTAGAAACTTTGTGAGGTCCGGGCCAAGAGTGACCAACTTTGCGCCTTTGATGTGACCCAGTTCACCATTAAATTCGTCGGGCCTTCGGACATCGATCAATTTCACTCTTCCAGCTTCAGCATCAGGCAAGTGCCTCAAAACATCGTCGACCGTGACTTCTGGAATTCCGTCCACGATTTGCGGATGCAGCACGCGAGAATCTTTTGGTCGGCCACACGCCAGGTTCGCAGGAACCGCTTCGTGAATTTTTTTAGGATTCGCCAGCTTCAGCTCTGACATGATTTTTTTAAATTCTTCGCGAGAATTTTTTAGACCAAGACGGGGATTGTGCGCTTTCTCGAGGCCGATCGTCGTCGAAGTCAGTCCACGGTAGTCATGTCCCGGGTAAACAATCGTATCGTCAGGCAGTTGAAAAAGTTTTTCGTGAACGCTGTCATAGAGATCGTCTGCGGACCCTTGTTGAAAATCCGTTCGACCACAGCCTCGAATCAGCAGCGCATCTCCTGTAAAAATCATTCCTTCAAATCCAAACGTCAAACAAGTATCCGTGTGGCCAGGAGTTGCGATCACTTTAATTTTTTTGTTTCCCAATGTTAGCTCTTGCCCGTCTTCCAGTGCAATGTCGACACAGTCAACATTCGCGCGGCGACTGACTGCCGTCTTCGCGTCGGTTCGCTTGCGGATTTCCCCAGCTCCTGTGATGTGATCCGCATGAATGTGTGTGTCTAAAACATAAACCAATCTCAAACCCAGCTCGTCGATCAGCTTGAGGTCTCGATCGACAGTTTCGAGAACAGGATCGATAATAGCTGCTTCTTTGGTGTTTCGATCTGCAATGATGTAGGTGTATGTCGATGACTCGGACTCGAATAGCTGATGAAAAACTGTTCCATTTTCAAGTAGTGCTTTTGTTGTTCCCATCCCGCTTCTCCTTTTCAATTCCAATATTGTCGCCTTCAACCCATCACCCGCGATCGGGTGCTGAAGCTCCATCCAACGATGGCACTGATTCATCAAAACCGCATCTTCACGATCTGAAAGTTCCAATCCAACTTCTTCCGCCAATTCCTCAGCGGCCACAATGACGGCAAGGCGCCCACTCAGCTGATCAAGCTCTCGTCTAAGCTGTTGGGGCGCAATTCGAATCGCTCCCGGCACATGCGCCCGCTGGAATTCGTCCTCGGATCGCAAATCGAGGACGCGAATCAAGTGCGGATCCGTCGCCCAGAGCTTGTAGACCTGTTCGCAGCTGAGG
>JAXMMN010000407.1:0-6730 GCA_034366485.1 Bdellovibrionales bacterium | reverse complement strand
TGTTTATGTACTGCAAAGACTCTGTCTTGAACAACCTCGAGGTCTGCCGACGCTTTCTTCGCCAGGCAACAGCACTAGCGGCGCAACAGGGAATCGACGGCTGGACAGAAGCCAATCGCCGGGCAGGAAACTGGGCTGAGGAACGAAACCTTCCCGTTTTGTTTATTCGCCATCAAGGCGTTTCGATCAGGCGCAACTTGTATGAATGGACTCATGAACCTGAAAAAATGCATTTCTTTGTTGATACTTCTCCTGCCATCGATGACGTGACACCGACGGAAGAAGAAGTGAAGACGTTTTGGTCGAAATCAACATGGGTCGACGAGGTCGGCATCACTCGCGAGCAAACGCAAGACAATGGCCTCGTGATTTTTCGCACCGATGCGATTCAGTACAACCACATGGGCTACAAACGGATTTCTGATTATATAGCAAAACAGACGAGTGAAATTCTGGCGGGAATTTCTAACGGTGGAAAATTCGCCGCCAGTTGCAGTAAATAAATGTTTTAGATCTTTGTGTATCCGTCTGGGCCCGGGGTGTAGAACTTCGTGTGATCCGCCGCCTTGAGTGGCGCACCCGTCTTTAGTTTTTCAACGAGATCTGGATTCGCGATAAACGGTCTTCCGAACGCAACTAAATCGCCGCGCCCCTCTGAAAGATCCACATTTGCTCGTGCGGCATCGTACCCGCCGGACAAGATGTAGAGCCCTTTAAAGTTATCACGAATTTTCTGCTTTAAATCCGCACTGACAGCCGGCGCACCCATCGAAGAGTGATCAACAACATGAATATATGCGACTCCCAAGGCAGAAAGCTTTTTTGTTAGATCCACGTAAAAATCGTCGATCCCGTCAAACGGTCCCATGTCGTTGAAGACGCCGTAGGGAGAAATTCGAACACCGATGCGATCTGCACCAATCGTTTTCGCAGCCTCTTTCACAACCTCAAGAACAAACTTTTGACGACCTTCAGGTGTTCCTCCGAATTCGTCGCTTCGCTTATTGGCGGCTGGATTCAAAAACTGCTCCATCAGATATCCATTGGCCGCATGAAGTTCGACCCCATCAAAACCGGCATCGATTGCTAGCTTCGAGGCCGTGACGTATTCAGAAACCGCGGCTTTCACTTCCGATAAAGACATTTCCTTTGGCATTGGATAAACTTGGTCGCCCTCTTTGTCCGTCCAAATTTTTCCTGTGAGTGCAAGCGCTGACGGTGCTAGAACCTGCGCGCCCGGCAGCATGTTTGCCGGATGAGACGCCCGGCCCGTGTGCATCAGCTGAGCAAATATTTTTCCGCCACCTTTGTGGACGGCCGAGGTCACAGCTTGCCAACCTTTTACGTGTTCCGAATTGAACAATCCTGGAATGCGAGCGTAGCCGAGACCGTTGGCTGAGGGCGCAATTCCCTCCGTGATAATCAGACCAGCACTCGCCCGCGCTCCATAATACTCAGCCATGATCTCGGTCGGCTGCCCGGCAACGGCTCTTGAGCGAGTCATCGGCGCCATAACGACTCGATTTTTAAGATTTAATTTTCCAAGTTTTGCTTCCGTAAACAGCTTACTCATTCGAAACTCCTCTTTTTTTCAACATTTCAATAAGATCAGATAGCTTTCGGGATTTTAGTTCTTTGGTGATTGCCCGATCGGCCGACTGAAAAACTGTCTCTAAGACAGACTTAATCGTGCAGCTTAAAGGGCAATGTGCATTTGGATCATTTGGATTAAACGCAAAGATCTCTGCCGCATCCACTGCTTTGTAAACCTCATCAAGCGTGATCTTCGACGGCGAACGAGAAAGCGCTGCGCCTCCCGTTTTTCCGGCGGTGGTTTTTACCAATCCTGCCTTTTGCAAATCACCTAGTATTCTTCGTACTACCACCGGATTCGTGTTCACGCTGCTAGCGAGATGAGACGAACTCACGGGCTTGTCGCGATGAAGCGCCAGCGAGGTGAGAATGTGAGTTGCCATTGCGAATCTTGAATTGGCGGCCATATGTAACCAATATAGATACAGTTTGCGCGCCCGTCAAGAAGACGCCAAACCGCCGTTTTTTCGCTTCCCCTCGAATGGCAAATCACCAAGTGAATTCAGCCGGATAAACACTGACACGCGGCGCGCCGTCTCACTCCGATACGGCTGCACCTTTGTCCTGAATATGCCGATAAGAAACCATGTCTATTTTCCGACCATTTCGACTTTTCGTTTTTCTTTTTCCGCTCTTGCTGATCGGTTGTGAGTTCAGTCTCTTCGAAGGCTTCAAACCACAAGAGGTCGCACCCAGCCCGGCGACACCCGTAACTGATTCGCCAGAGGCGCCCACTTGCCCAGCAGAGTTTTCATTGGTCGCAGCTAATGCAACATTGAGCACTTCCGGTTTTTGCGTTTCCAAATACGAAATGAAAGCTTCGCTGACGTCCGACGGCTCTGATGTTTTCGACGCAGCCACCACGGCACTGGACGCACTGACACACATTCCAGAATCGCGGGCCTCGGGTGTTCCGTGGGTGAAAATAAATTTTGCAACGGCACGATCGGAATGTGCATCGCTTGGCACAGGCTACCGCCTGATAAAACTTCTTGAATGGGAAGCTCTCGCTAGAAACCTCGAAGCGCAAAATGCGAATTGGTCGGGCGGCGCGGTCGGAACTGGCCTTCTCCTTGGAGGACACTCCGACGGAGCGATTGCGGCCGACGCCGTTGCGAGCGGACTTGCCGTCACCGGATTCTTACTTCTGGGAGCATCGACGGGCGGCGACGGTCTCGAAGGAACCGGTCAAGCTGGCGCGATTTCGACAGACCCCACCTACCTGCAGAAACGAAAAATGATTCTCGCCAGTGGCGATGAAGTTTGGGATCTCGCAGGAAACGCGCGAGAGTGGGTGGATCTCGATGGAAATGGAAGTTTGATTGATTACACAGGACCAGGAGCTTCGACCCACCTCGAGCTGAATAGCACCGAGTTTACGAACTTTCTTTCGACGATTGTTTTGACCGTTGGTGGTGCGGCTTTCCCGCTTACGAACTTTGGACCGCTGACTTCCGGCTATAACCACGCCGGACAGAACATAGGGAAGTTCTATGTGTCTTCAGGTGCACGAACTGGTGCCGCGATTACACGCGGAGCGAATTTTTCTGCTGCAAACAGTCCCGGCATTTTTGCTGGTGACACTGACACGGCGCCAACAGCAACTTCCGCTTCTGTCACTTTTCGCTGCGTCTATTCTGATTAGACAATATGAATTCCAGGGAGCCCGTTCGAGGGTTTTGGAAAGTCTCTAGGACACTAAAGCCGAGCAGAGTTTCGTAGAGCTGAGCTTGGTCCGCTGTTTTCGCATAGCCAAAATAAAGAGCGTCGGGATGGGAACGTTGGTGCTTGGCGAGTTCCCGCATGAGCACCGCAGCCTGCTCGCTTGTTCCCATCAAACGACTGATCTCGAAAACAGGCCGCGCGATCGATGCCCCAGGTCGACCAACATTCTCAGTTTTATAAAGACTTTTCCAAGTCGCCAAATTCGAGCTGAAACCCAAGTGGGTCATCGAAATCGAGGACATTCTTTTCCACTCGCGAGTGAGGGAGGCCTCTTTGTGAATGACTTCAAAAAATGGCAAAACCTCGAGCTTCGGACCCTCAAAGCCCGCAGAAAAAATCCTAAAATGCGCCACTGGTTTCTTCGGCCCAGCAGTGACTTCCACCAAGGAAACCCGGTCGGCGTCAAATCGCACGAGACTGAAGTCTTCAACACGAATCGCTTCATAGATTTCACTCGGAAGATGGTCTTTGAACTCGCCACTCAACAGGCGATCTGTCTGGTCGATGACGTAATGCTCTCGTGCAGCCAAACGCCAGCGGACATGAAGGTTTGCGACGGACTGAGCAACAAACGACTGCTCGCAAGAAACCGCCTCTGCCCGATGGGCTGGTAGCCCGATCAGACCTAGCGTCAGTACGACTTTTGAGAGCGTCTTCATAGAGCGGGCAACTTCTCATGACACGAAGACTTGAGACAACTCTCTGCGACAGAGTTTGTAGAATCGACCGATCTAGACCAAAACTGGGACCACCTTTACAACCCGAGGTGCGCTATATGCCTTCTGCTCTCCTACTTTCGATCCTATTCGTCTTTACCACGCTTGGCTGCGCAAGCACTGAAATGAAAGGCCCAGCAAAGTCAGAAGCGGATGTGAAGCTTGAGGCGGCGATCAACAGATACGCCGAGGCCAACAAGCGACTTGATGCCTTCAGCGCCCCCTACTTCAACGTTCTCGAGGATCTCGATAAATTCGGTGACTTTTTAAGTCCTGAAATGAAGGTTCGCCGAAAAGCCAATGTGGAAACGGCCCTAAAGGACATTTCGTCAATTGAGGCCTCTCAGCTTTCGCGCCCACAAGCTCTCGCCTACCGCCTCTTCAAAGCCGACATGGAGCACGATCTTAAAGGATTCGACTTTCCGTTCGAATACTTTGCCTTTGATCAAATGGGAAACCGCTTTCGCCAGTACATCGACGACTCAAGCCCCGAACTGACAAGCTTTCCCTTTAAGACACGTGAAAACTTTCAGGCGTTTGTGAAACGCTCGGAAGGATTTTTACCATTCGTCGATCGTCAAATCACGACTCTCAAAGACGGAGCAAAAGCGGGCTATGCGCTGAATTGTGTGATCGCCAAATCGGCCATTGAAACCTACAAAGACGCACTCGAAAAGGACGTAAAAAAGAACCCCTTCTATCGACCGGTCCTCAATTTGCCAGCGTCGTTAAGCAAAGAAGACCAAGACAAGCTTCGGTCTGATTTCGCTATGATGATCACGACCCGAATTCTTCCTGGATTCGAAAAGTTTGATCGATTCTATAAAACCGAGTACTTGCCAAAATGCCGCAAATCATTTGGCCTTAAAGGGCTTCCGAACGCCGCCAAACTTTACGCTTACCAAATTCGATCCAACGCGGATTTAGAAATGGATCCCGCAGCCATTCATGCCATTGGCCTCAAGGAGGTCGCGCGAATTCGAAACGAAATGCAAAAGGCCTTTTCGGAACTCGGCTACAGCGGCTCGATGAAGTCGAATCTTAAGAGAATCACATCCGATCCGCAGAGCTATTTCACAAACGTGAAGGACATGTTTGCCGCCTATGATGCACTTCGCTCGGCTGTAAATCGAGAGGTCGAAAAATCCTTTTCACTGATTCCGAAAACGGACTTCAAAATGGTGGAAAGCGAAAACCCAGAGGATGCCGCCGGCAGTTACCGGGATCCGACGGAAATTTTGCCGATTGGCCGATTTGTCGTGAACGCAAAAAATTTGAAATCGACACCGCGCTGGGGCGTCAACACTCTCTTTATTCACGAAGCCATTCCTGGGCATCACTTTCATCTCGCACTCCAGTATGAAATGAAGGACACGTTGTCCGAGTATCAGAGAAAGATGTTCTATTCGAACGCGTTTACGGAAGGCTGGGCGCTCTACGCGGAACGCTGGGGGCGCGAAGCGGGTCTACTCAATGATCCGGCGCAGATGATTGGAAGCCTGAGCGACGAAATGTTGCGTGCCGTGCGACTTGTCGTCGATACAGGAATTCATCACTATGGTTGGTCTCGAGAAAAAGTAATCAAATACATGACTGCCAATTTGCCGTCTGATGCAAGAGACATTCAAATCGAAACGGACCGCTACTCGGTTTGGCCCGGCCAAGCGCTGGGATATAAACTTGGTCAGCTGAAGATTCTTGAACTACGCGATCAAGCGCAAAAGCGCCTTGGCGCCAAGTTCAATCTTAAGGACTTTCATAAAGTCGTTCTTGAAAACGGAACAGTTTCACTTCCCGTCCTCGAGTCCAACGTCGAGGTGTGGTTGAAATCAAACGAAGGCCAAGCGACAACTATGTAATGACTGAATTGATGTCTCTTTTGCTTGGCCGAAGCCCTCTCGGAACCTTTTGTCGGAACGTCTCTTTGCGTGTTTGTGTTGGCCTTTTGGGGGCCAGCACTTTGGTTGGCTGCCACACGATGAGCGAGTCCTCTTCCTACAACGGAACAAGTCAGCAAACGAGCTACCAAACAAAGAACCAAGACGGAGAAACAGTTCATCGAACCGTTCGCGTGGCAAACAGAAATACAATCGACGTCACGCCAATCACTCCAATCACGCCCGTCTACACTGCGCCAACCTACCCAACTGCAGCTGCGGCGACATCGAAACCCGAGGCTCATGCGACAACGTCGAGCGCAAGATCCTCGAGTGCGGCTGGATTCAATGGAAGTCTTGATTTGGCGTGGACGAGCGGTCATTTACACATGGGTGCGCACGCAGGCTTGAGCTTCAGCGAATGGTTCATGGTCCGCCTCGGGCTTTCGGCCTTCGTCTCAAAAGATCTTTACCTCGGCGGCGATCTGGGCACGCGGTTTCACGCACCTCTTGGATGGATTCGGCCCTTTGTGGGCGCCGGAGCGTATTTCGGAGATTCTAAAAAATGTTCTTACGAATACAATTCGTCTGTCGGTGCGAATGTCGAAATCTGTGATAAGAAATTTTTAAGTGCGGGTTACGGCGAGGCTGGAATTGAATTTGGACATGTCAGCATCTTCGTTCGTGACTATCGGCTGTTTCGCGCCGGACTAAGCGTACCCACAGAAATGTTTTGGGGCGTAGGCTTACAGTTCTAAAAAAAAGAGCTGCGTTGTTCACGCAGCCCCTCACTTAACCAGATCGCTCCTGATAAGTCTT
>JAXMMN010000406.1:0-2821 GCA_034366485.1 Bdellovibrionales bacterium | reverse complement strand
GCATCCCGTTTGAAGAAATCGTCGCGACCCTACTTGAGGTCGAACAAGAGATCCGCAGGTGGATCGAGCGCCTTAAAGTCGACCCAGCAACAGAGCGGGAAATCTCGTCCGAAGCGATCGAAACTGGGCTCAAAGTTTTGGTTGGTGATCTTCCCTCGGATTTGATTACAGCCAACTCGCAGCCCACCACGAGCCCGCAAATATCCGAAATCGCCTCCAGTTCAAAACCAAGCCAGTCTCAACGAAAAGAACCGGCAAAAGTCGACGAAACTCTTCGCGTGAGCGCTGCAAAACTTGATCGCCTCATTCAATTGGTTGGTGAAATTTCGCTCAATCAGTCGATCCTCGCTCGATCGGCCCTTGAAAACACCCTAGATTCAAAGGCGACTCGCACGATTATCGATCTCAATTCTAAGTTGGTCCAAGATCTTCAAGATGCAACGCTCGCTGTGCGAATGATTCCAGTCGAGGGCCTATTCCAAAAGATCGAACGCATGGTGCGCGACACCGCTTCGAAACTAAATAAACAGGTCAAAGTCGAACGATACGGCGAAGACGTCACCCTCGATAAGCTCATTGTCGAAAGTATGATCGAGCCTCTTGTTCACATCGCAAGAAATGCGATTGATCACGGCATTGAGACGATGGAGCTTCGAACTAAAAACGGCAAAGAAGCGTCTGGAAAAGTTAAACTGACCGCCGAAAATACAAGTACCGGAGTAAGTCTTATTTTTGAAGACGATGGCAAAGGAATCGACGGCGAAGCGGTCTATCGAAAAGCTGTTCAACGCGGCCTGATAGACAAAGGACAAGAGCTGACACCGGGAGCGAAACTTCAGCTGATCTTTCTTCCTGGATTATCGACGGCAGAAGCTGTGACTGAGCTAAGCGGGCGCGGCGTCGGAATGGATGTCGTCGCCGCCGAAGTGCAACGAATGGCAGGCCAGGTGGAAGTTCACAGCGAAGTCGGCAAAGGAACTCGCATCCATATCTCTTTGCCAACAAATCTTTCCATCGTCGACGCCATCGTCATTCGATCTGTCGGCGGACTGTACGCAATTCCCAACCGCGATATCGCAGAAGTCATCGACCTACGCGACTTTCCCCCAAACCCGGTGGATGGTGATCACGAACAGGTTTTTGACCTTCGGGGTCGAATCATCCCACTTGCAGAAATCGAAACTTTCCTCACAAGCACGCTGATTCCCGCCAAGCCACCCCGGGATGCCACTCGAGAAGTGGCTATGCCACAATCAACCATTGCGCGCCCACGACCGGCGATGATCGTTCGACATCATGAAGACCTTCTTGGAATTTCAGTCGACTCGGTCATAGGTCAACAGCAAGTGTTTGTAAGACCGCTCCTTGGCCATTTACGGCCAGTTGCCTACTTCAGCGGAACCACAATTTTGTCTGACGGCGAACCTTGCATTATTTTAAATCTGTCTGAAATGGCCCGTCGCTATTTCACATCTCAATAGCACAGGAATCGTGAATCATGTCCAGCACGACCAATCTCGATGATTCATCCGACAAGTTTATCGTCTTTCAAATGGGCGACGAACTATTTGCGGCTTCGCTGATAGAAGTCCGCGAAGTGATTGAGCACCAGCTTCCGAAGCCAATTCCAAACATGGCCACCTACTTCAAAGGCGTCATCAATATTCGGGGCGAAATCATTGGCGTGATCGACTTGCGCGAACGTCTTGGCATTCGCAACGGCCAGACTCCCCTCTGCCAGCTTGTTTTTGAAACTGAGGCCGGACCGCTCGCGGCCATCGTTGACCGCGTGCACTCTGTCATCGTCTCAGATCTTAGCGAGTTAGAGCGTCGACCAAGTGTGGCTCAGGGAAGCGATCGCGCGTACTTTCTTGGAGTCGGCAAAGTGAATGAAACGATCGTGACCTTCATAAGCTTGCCCAAAATCGTGGCGAACATTTCGATGGCTGTTGATCTTTAAACCGTATCAACTCGAAACACGCACAAGTCTTCCGATCGACCTATCTTGAGAGTCTCTAAAAAAGTTCGTCAATTTCAGGCGAATCAGAGCGAAATCTAAGACAATAGTGAGATGCAATTTACTGCTCTCGAATTGGGATTATGCCTCTTGTTTACCGCGGTGCTAATTGTGGCCTTCGATTTTTATGTATTCTCCCCGCGCCCTTCCGGACTCCATCAGCGCTCAAAAAAGTATGCACCGCTGGTCGTGATTTCAATCTCGATTCTTGTCGGACTTTTGGGCCTTGCCACGGTCGACGTCGTTTCGCTTCACGGGTTGATCGAGGCGGGCGCCAACTATGGCCCAAAGACTCAAGTCCACGAGCGTTCACGTTTGTTTTTGTACTTTCTCGTTTCCACTCGCTCCTTAGAAGGACTCTTACTAGCGATGACGATGCTGGCATCGGGCGTCGCTATGTCACGCCTGCACGGCCTCACTGGCTGGCTGACATCCTCTTTCGGAATCATTCTGTCGATTGGTGTTGCCGCGGTCCTCACGAACCCGGCGGCCATACACTTTGGCGCAGCGGAAGTGTCATTGGGCCTCCTTTCAGGAAGCGCACTTCTGGCCTATTTAGCTCCGTCTCCCACGAGACAAGAAAACTGGCTACCGATCGGAGCACTCCTTTTGACCACAGGACTTCTTTTCTTCTTAAGCACAAACGAGTTTCGCTACGAGTTGGCATTGGTCGCTATGGCTAGCGGATTTTTCTTTGGCTCTATGCTATTTTTCTTTCGAAAAATCGCTGGCCCACACTGGGAATCGACGTCGCTTTACTTCCTTGCTGGAATGGCAAGCTTAGTGATCGCTGGGTTTTCACTT
>JAXMMN010000405.1:0-2293 GCA_034366485.1 Bdellovibrionales bacterium | reverse complement strand
GAATTGGTCTCGACCAGATGATTCGCGTGAACAGAAAGTTCAAAGCTTTAAAGCTAAATCGATAGGCTTTCGTCACAAACTGGTAAGCCCGAAATACCAACACGTCGCCAGACATTCTTGACGTCAACGTCAATTCGTCGCGTTCCTTTTGCTGATCTAGTCGGCTTTGAGTTTGGGTCATCCAGTGAAGAAAACGAAAACGAACCTTCACTGCCTTAAAATATAAAAGCGAAAGCGGACCGTGCACTTCATGGGACTTTTGAGTCTGCCATTCGGGCGAGCGTTTGGACGTCAAAACATCCGTGATGCAGTGACAAAAGCTCTTCGGACAAAGTACCGGGGCTTTCGGAAAATCAAAGACTCCCTGTTTCAGCCAACCGATCGTGCCGCCTACTCGGCAACCAGCGCGAACGACCTGGCCGCGATGATCGATAAAGAGCTGTTCGAGTCCAATGTCACAGACCCAGTTTTCAAAATTTGCTTTTCCAGAAGACACCAGGTCATGAGCATCAAACCCGATACCCAAATTTGGAGCGCTCAATTTAAATGCGCGGAGATCGTTGATGGGAGTGTCATCTTTAACTGGCAAGTGCTCGTTGATCGTAAAAGTCGGTGTGCGAAATTCCAATTCCTGTTCAGCAGAATACTGCGCCTGTGCCGTAAACTCGGACCCAAATCCTGTTGCGACGGGAACCGACTCGCAGCGAACGAAATTTTGAAATCGTCCATCTGATTGATACTGCTTCACCAGATTCAAAAAGCATTTCGATTTCTCGAACTCGACTTCCGTCGGAGGAAACATGATCCTAATCGTCACAAGGCAGTGTTTCGCTGCTTCGATGACATTCTCGAGGAACCGTTCAGGCCTTGTGAACTCGGGATGAAAACTAAAACTCATCCAGCTAAAACTTTTTGAGTGTTCTTGAAAAAACGCTTTCGGTCTCGCGCCGTTGGTCGTCATGGCGATGACGGCATTTTTCGACTTCAACCAATCAACAAAGTTACCGAACTCGGGCCAAAGCGTTGGTTCACCACCGGTGAACGACACCATCAATCGGCGGTCATAAAAGTGTTGGATCGTTTTCTCGACAAAATTCTTGGCTTGCTGAAGGTTGAGATCCTTGAAGCTTCCGCCCCAGTTTATCTCGGCGCAGTACGAGCAACGATGATTGCATTGATTGTGAAGCAGCCAACAAAGATGGATGAACTCGGACTTCCCTTCAGGAAGTCCAATTGCATCAAAGTCTGGAGTTTTAGCTGCGAGCTTTTGCACCTTCGCAATTAAACACTGCTGGGCGAGATTCAGCTAATTGATTTTGAGCGCTATTTAGCCCCGTTTTTCAGCAAACTTGGCGCTAATTTGCGTTTGCCAGTCATTTCGCGCCGACTTTTCCGCGATACTCATTGACGATGTTTGTCGCGGGGCATACTCTCAGCCCTCTTACAGGGATCACTTCTGTCGCGGGGTGGAGCAGCCTGGTAGCTCGTCGGGCTCATAACCCGAAGGTCAGAGGTTCAAATCCTCTCCCCGCAACCAATTTCAATTGTCCAATTCTGTTCGATTCGCCCTTGCGGGCTCACTCACCATCTTGTTGAAATTGCTGCTGAACCCCGCAAAGCGGGGCCCCATTTCTGACGCCTCTGGCGTCATTCGGCTCGTCGCTTTCGCGCCTCGGGGTGTTCTACCTTTTTGAGTCCGATGGTCCACCGATGGTCCACCAGAAAACAAACTCGGTCGTCTTCCGTCGCAGTTAGGTCTTGCGAGTGACAGAGAACACCTGTGCGACGCGTTCGACGGCTCCAGAGATCAAATGCACATACGTCATCGTGGTTGCGATGTCGGCATGGCCGCAGATCTCTTTCACCGTTTTTAGATCAATACCCCCGGCAATCATCATCGTTGTCGCCGAGTGCCTTAGATCGTGAAACCGAATCGATCGTCCGCCCCAAGCCTTCACGTCGACCAAAAACTGCCGCTTCACGAAGTTTTCGTGGCAGACAGGGTTTCTAAGTTCGTTCATGAAAATCGTCTCGTCGGCTTCGATCGACTTAGTTTTGATCAAGTGTTCGATTTCTTCGCGAAGTTCATCATTCAACGGAGCAAGCCGCGACTTCTTTGATTTCGTCGGAGCCATCTCAAGTGTTACCCGATTGAACTGGCGCCTAACTTGGATCGACCGACCATCTCGCGAGAGATCCGAAGGCTTTAGTCCCCAGATCTCGCCAGCTCGCATCGCGGTGTTCAGTGCCAAAAGGTAAACCACATAGACCCAGCGATCCGTCGAGTCCTTGG
>JAXMMN010000404.1:0-5943 GCA_034366485.1 Bdellovibrionales bacterium | reverse complement strand
TGCCGCAAGGAACTCCTTCGAAGAGATCTTTACCCGCGAATCCACGGCTTCAAATTCCGCCTCAAGGCGTGGAAGTTCGCCTGGGCTTGAAAGATTAAACCCCGCTTTACGACGAACGGCCTTGACGAGCTCTTCGTACTTTGCACGAGCCGCCGAATTTTCTTTCAACTGCGTTTCTGCCACGTAAGCGTTCCAAAAATGCGAAAGGGATTCAAGAATCGCAGTTTCAAGCTGCTCTTCTCGACCAAGTCTCGCAATTGTCACGGCTGCATCGGCCGAACCCAATGTTGCTCGATCCGATTCACCGAGAATATTTCTCCAAAGAGCTTGGCGAATAGAAAGGGTCAATACGTCTGAGGCCGCTGTCGGACGCCGAAGCGAGGATGTGAATGTGCTGAGCTCGGATTCTTGAGAAATCCGGTTGAACTCAAGGCTCACAGCGGTTCCAGAAGAAAACATTTTTGCAAGCGACGTATCCAATGTGAACGTCTTATCAACGGGGTTTGAAGTACCAGACAAGTTTTGCGCTTCACTATAGGTGTAAGAGGGCGTCAGTCGCCACATTAGATCGTAGGATCCGCGGGACTTTTCAGCCAAACCTTCTGCCGCCTGCGCCGAGAGCTCTGCTTGCTTCACTGCTGGCGCTTGCTTCAGCGCCAGATCGACAATTTCCTGAGGCGAGAGCGCAACGGCGCCCGCTGTTTGCGATAAAATAATAAGCGTGAACAAAGCCGAAGCTGAGGCCGAGAAGTAAACTCGAGTGTTGAACATCACGTTAGCGAACTTGAACAAGTATCCCTCCAGAGATCGTTAAAGGATCAAATCCGATTGATCCTGTTCCAGCGGCGATTGGAGATCGTTTAGCGACCGATGCCAGTGCCGCAAATTTTGGCATGATATGGTATTGAATATCAGCAATCGCTACCAAATATGGACGATCAAAATTGGCAACGACTTCCGCAAAACGCGACGTCTGAATAAACGACTGTCGCCCAAGACCAAGCTTCACTTCCCCCGACCAGTTACCATAAACTCGGCCACCAACCGCCACGCCCGCTTCGGTTCGCATCGAATTAAGTGCAACGTCGTCGTACTTAAATCCCGTCGGAGTCACCAGCGGCAGTGACGTACGAGAATAGCCAAAGGCCAAATATCCACCAGCGATGATCGCGCGCGATTCGTTGATTTCAAACGGAAGCCAACGAAGATCAATACTGCCGAGAACCGAACCAGGAAGTGAATCATAAGAAACAGACTCACCAACACCAAACGTTCCAAGACCACGCGGCTGATAAGGCTCAAAGGTAAGCCCCACTCGTAGCGCAGTAAGTTCAATGGGCGATTGATGCTGATCCGCAATCGCGACAACCGTGGCAGGGGTCGGAAGAACACCTTCTGTCGTCTTGACGCCTTGAAGTTCTTCGCTCGCCTTTTGTATCCAATTGATGGGTTCGGCCGTCGGCTTTTTTCGTTTAGTCGCCATTTTACTGGCCATTTTATTGGCCGGTTTACTGGTTGATTTGCTGGCTGGTTTTTCAGCTTTATTTTCTATTGGCGCCATTCCCGTCATTGAACTCTGAGCAAAAGCCACAGTGAACGAGAAAGTTGTAACGAAAGGTAACAGCGCGGCTACAAAAAACCGAACACAGCCGCTGGTCATTGTTCTGATCATGGCTCTACTCCGATCGAAAGATTCGTGCAGTCTTCTTGAGACATGCGGTCAAAACCTGAACTGGTAAATCGATAGACTTGGTAAGAAAGCGACCCTGGGAACAACCCAAACACCGCATTTCCATCCGGCGATACCACTAGATCTTTAATTCCAGTCATACGCGCAGACGCCGAACCAGCTTCAATCGTCCTTAGTGCCTCAGACGGATAGTCGTAATCACTTCCAACAGCCGTTGCGACTCCGATCCCAACATCGAGTTTAAGGACTCGGACAAAAGCCTGGTCCACTTTATATCGAGTCGTAAACCCCGATCCGGTTTGGCTCACGCTCTCAAACCCAATCGCCGCGCGAAGATCGCTCGTTCCCGCGTCTTTCCATACCGCTAAACTCGATGCGACCTTCCCTTTCACTGGCAATGCTTTGATCTGAAAGCTGGTCACTTTAGGCCCGCGTGAAAGATTGACGAGAGCAATTTCCGAATCGCCACCTGCGCCAACACGCATTCCCGCAATGGGATCGTCCAAATCACGACCGACAAACGCCAACGGTCGACGGAGATCGCTAACGGAAAATACCGGCCTTGCTTCAAGAACTTCGCCCGAACGCTTAAACTCAACTTTCAATGTTTCTGTTAAGACCCGGCCGGACTTCATTTTGGAAATCATCAAAAGACGATCAGCTGTGCGATAGAGCGGAAGAAAATAATCAGTCGCTGATTTCAATTCGACTCGCCCAAGGCCTTGAAGCGTCATCGCATCGAAAAACAGAACGCCCTTCTGGTCTTGAACGAGAAGATACTTTCCATCGTCACTCACGTTGAATGTTTTCGCTTGAAACCCTTGAGTCCCAGCAAAGCTGACTGCGGCCGCTTCGGCCGGCATCTCGGGACCGACCAGTTGCGCTCGACCGATTCGGTCAATCATTGCCGCGTCTGAAACGTAGACATTGCGTTGCGCCGTTCCCCAGGGAGTTCCCGATGCTAAAGGCTTCGCAGAAAAGGCCAATCGCAAAATAGAACCCTTACGAATTTCAATCGTTTGCGGGAACATATGATACTCAAGGTTTCGATCTTCAGAAGCAAAACCACCGCGAACCGGCAACGCCACACCCTCGGGCCAAACTTGCAGGTCGAGATCTGAACCAAAGCCGGCCGACGATGCCATAGACGAAATCGCCGTTAGATAACTTGGATACCGATCGTCACAGAGTGCGCGATATCGCGTCACTGGCACCGGCGCAGGAGTCGGCGTCGCTCCCGGAACTGGGCCGCCTGGCCCAGTGTCACCGGTACCCGGTTCAGTTTCTTCGTTGCTCGAAGGAGTTGTCGTATCTGCCACTGAATCTTTAGGTTTTTCGGGACCGCGAAGTTCAATCTCAGGTGCTTTGGCGCACGCTAAGAATAATCCAACGGCGCAAACGGCAAGTACACTTGGGATCACATGTGGCATCACGTGTTGCTGCAAATTGAGCTTTGGCCTGAGCATCGCTTCCCCCCGGTCTCGATGATAGATAACGCAATTGGACTTACCCTGATCGAGGTGAGCAGCCAAGAGGGACGTTAAGAAAGTGTTGAAGATACTTTGAAAGACCACACGAAATACGAAACAATGCAGAAACTTATATGCTGAACATCTCAATCGACGACAAATCTAGTAATTCGACCGCTAGTACAACACTGGTGCATGACCCGCTTTCCGACGCGATGGTGCGTTTAAAAGGACTTGCGGGCAGTAGCTCCTCACTTTCGCTGAGCGGCTTAATCAAAGCGGTCGACAAAGAGGGGCCCGCCTTTGCCGCGGCGCTTCTTACCCTGCCCTTCCTTCAACCGATTCCTTTGTTTGGCCTTTCTACGCCGGCCGGACTGACGATTGCCCTTTCCGGAATCGGAATTTTTCTTCAAAAGCCTGTCTATCTGCCAAACCGCCTCGGCGTGGTTCAACTAAAGTCAGAAACCGTTTTGAAAATGTCAGAGTTTCTGTTGGCCTTCCAGAAAAAGATCAATCCCTACATTAAGAACGATAGCACTGTTCAGTCGCAGTTTAGTTTACGCTTCTTAGGTGCGTTCATCGCGATCCACGGCGTTCTTTTGGCGCTGCCACTTCCGATTCCATTTTCCAACGCGATGCCGGCCTGGATGTGTTTCCTTGGTGCACTTTCTGTTTTGTTTTCTAGCCGTCGACTGTTCTGGCTCGCCGCTACGATGGTCGTGTTGAATATCGTATTTTGGCTAAGTCTGGTGGCCGCGGCTGCCTGGGGCCTTCCCTCTCTGGTCGAACTAACGAACAATTTTTTTAACTAGACGTCCCCAATTCCCAAGTGCCAGCGCTGAAAGAATTCGGCAAACTGATTCACGGTAGCAGTCATAAAGACCGCACGCCCCACGACCTCGGTTTCTTTAAACCACAGGTCTGACACACGGGTGCAGAGGTCAAGCAGGAGTCGAAATGCAGTCGATCGCAAATATCGGATTTGAAACATCAATGGATGAAGAGAAAGAAAAGAACGAAAATAAGGGTGAGAAGGGACTTCCTAATCCTGTCGAAGCCGAACTTTTCCTTGCTCGTGTCGTCATGGTTTCAGCACCCGTCGATGCCCGACTTGCACACGCCGTCTGCGCAAAGCTATTGGCGCTTGAACGCGCTGATGCCGAAGCACCCGTGTATCTCTTTATTAATTGCCCTGGTGGCGAAGTGTATTCTGGATTCTCCATTTTCGACACCGCACGCTTTATCCGACCCAAGGTTGTCACTGTTGTGACAGGTCTTGCGGCTAGCATGGGTTCGATTATTTCGCTATGTGCGAAACCCGAAGACCGCTACGCGTTTCCAAATTCAAAGTTTCTGGTTCACCAGCCCCTGATGAGCGGCGGACTCGCTGGCTCCGCAACGGATATCGCAATTCACGCGCGCGATCTCATCGACACGAAAAATAAAATCATCGAACTTTATGCGCGCGAATGTGGCCGCACGATCGAAGACATCAAAAAGGCACTCGATCGCGATACATGGCTTGGCCCGCAACAAGCGAAAGAGTTCGGCCTTGTTTCAAAAATTATTTCCAACCGCTCTGAACTAAAATAAAAAAAGCGCCTGATGGCGCTTTTTTTTAATCGAATGATCGACTTTCAACGATCACCGTGCGGTCTGTGTATTCCGTGCTGATGGCGACCAACCGGAACTTCCTGTGAGCTGATCGACCTTTCGAGCCCCCGCCCCCACCACGGCCTCTTCGGCGGCAATCAATCCGAAGGCGACAGCTCCACCAACTCCCCCGCGGGCAATTCGAATGATCTTTTTCACTTGTCTAAATGACTCGGCGGGAAGCCTCGTGATTTTTAAAATTTTGCCGTCACGACCAACTCGTTCGTTAACAAAATCCACAGCTTTCTTTCGATTTCCAGCATCGTCTTCAATGGATTTGTCGTGAGTGTACATTGGCGCCTGCTTTTGACCACTGCGCACAGCATCTGCTTCGCGTCTGTAGTTGAGTGCATCTTCCCGGTAGCTCGAAGCCTGGCTAGTGTGATAGAGAACACCCGCGTGATCGGCCTCCCAGGTGGTGCGGATGTTTCTTGAAATAACATTGCCATTCGCATCCTTCACTTCGTCGACATGAGTGACAGGTTTAGGAATTGCCGCTGCAATGGCCTGACGCCCATGATGGTCGGCACTGCTTTCAGCATCGACAGACTTTTGTTCGTAGAGATCGATGTGATACTGACGATTTTCTTTAAAGCTCAATTGATATTGAACAACGACTTTATCACCATCAACAACACTTCCGACGAGCGATTGCGTACGAAAAGAATCCGGCTGATTGCCATCGGTCCACTCACCCAAAACAGCGGTGTTCACTTTTTCAATGGTTCTTGCCTCTTTGTACTTCTTTATTGAATAAATCGTCGACGCACCAGAAGCCGCGGCAGCTCCTGCGGCTGTTTTGCAATCGGTGTTGTCCCGGCATTCGACTTTGTCATAGTTGCTTGTTGCGCGATCCAAAAGCGTCTGAGATTCAGCTCGACTTAATCCCAGGAAGCCAAGCCCCTGAATCACAGAAACGACCGCAAGAAGCTGCAATTTCAAACTGTTTTTCATAACGCCAAACCCCTGTTTAACTTTTGAATGTTTCAACGAATTGATTGTTCAATACTTAGGCCAATGGAAAACTCGCTAAAACGAATACGTCGATTGAGACGTTGTCACTTTGTCTCAAATTGAGACATGGGAACTTTCAGTGCCACAAAGCGCGTCTCACTGTCGAAATTGCTTTTG
>JAXMMN010000403.1:0-1468 GCA_034366485.1 Bdellovibrionales bacterium | reverse complement strand
ATGTTTAATAATCCGCCATGACTTGATACGACCATCGAGACATTTTGTCGCACCGTAAGTTAAGAAGATGTTAGAGAGAGAACGAAAAATTGCCTCGGAAACAGATTCCAAAGCGAACCATCACAATTGCTAAATGTTTTGTCGACTCGACCTTAATTGAGAACCTATGAACAATCGTCCGTTACAGGGCCTAAAAATAGCTCGGTTTCTTTTTTTTCGTCGACCAAGATCGTAGAGGAAATAAAACTACGTCCTTCATTGAAGTAAAAAGGAATTGTCTTCAAAGAAAGTGACTTACTCAGTAGTTGGCTTTCTAAAACAACTTTGCCATTTTCAATTCGCCACCGACCTTCAGCATTTTGTCCATCTGGCTTTTGAACATTCATTGTGAAGTCCTGTCGCAAAGTGACCATCGTCGGTGGCATTCCCGCGTCGCGAGTCACCCATTCCGCATGGGTAAGCACAAAGGACTTTAACTGTTGATCGCTGCTGAAAGGACCCAATAAAGCAGATTCCCACTTTTTGTACTCGGGTCGTTTCTTGAACTCCAAGAAGCTAGGCTCTTTGATCTCTTTTAATTTCCCGATGACAACTTTCTTACCGACTTCCATCGATTTCGAAAGTGATGCCAACGCCAGCAGAACCCAATTGCTTTCATAGGCACAATAGTCATCCGGATCTGATTTGATATTGAGTGCTATCAAGGTCCTAGCGTGATTCAAATATCCGAAGGCATTTTTGGGGTCGGTCTTTATTGAAAGCTCAAAGCTCTTCAAGGCCGACTTGAAGTCACCTTTTTGAAACGCCTTGAATCCGATTCCATTGTGATCGACTTTCTTGGCGGCCTTGGAATTGGTTTCTTTTTTTCGCGTGGGAACTTTCTTCGCCTTCGAAGGCGGATTCTTAGATGCAAGTGACCCCTGCGGTATCGTCAAACTAAGTCCCAAGATCATCAACAAGGCCGCAAAGACTCGAAATTCAAGTCTCATCGAAATCATCTTCATGAATGGTAGTTTGAGTTGAAATTCGAAGGCCTGGCAATCAAAGGACAGGCTTTGGTCTAGCGTGATTACTTCGCTACGCGGATTTCTTCAATCGTGCAGCCATATTCCGCAGTTTCCGGATCACAACCTTTTCGAACCGGTTTCGGCGGGATATAGACTTGTTCGATGGTTTGCCGTCGAACAGGTTGCGCTTGCACCACTGGCTGAGCAATGGCTGGACCGGCGTCATTTACAAGCGGTTGCTCGCCAAGACTTGCCGGCATTCGCTGGTTCTGCTGAACGGTCAATTGCCTTGCAAGACAACCACTAAGCGCAGATTGCGCCGTACGAACAGCTACCGATGCAGCCGCAATCCGTTGGCGTCGGACCAAAGCAAGGCGATCGTAGAGCGCAACATCGAGTTCGCCACCAATGCGAACCATTCGAAGTGGCTGATTTTTTAACGTTTCAAGCTGAGCTTCAGA
>JAXMMN010000402.1:0-4008 GCA_034366485.1 Bdellovibrionales bacterium | reverse complement strand
AAAGTCGGTTTTGAACGAGGTGTTAACTACCGTTTTATTTTTAAAACACCTGAAGATTTAAAATCTTTCGTCATAGGCGTCCGCGATCAGCAGCTAGTCGATTTCGAGAGGCGTTCAAGTCGTGGCCTCACGACCAAGATGTTTGTGAGTGGCACTGAAATTAAATGCTAGGAGAGGGAACCCATCGGGTTAGCACTCTTAAGCAAGAGCAGCGTGAATTCCTAATGCACCTGCTGGCGGAGCTTCCGCAAGAAAAGCGATTTAATCACGAAAAGTATTTTCAAAACGATCCTCTCTTCGATCTATTTTTCGTCTCTGAAGGCGACCAGGTTAGATACTGCTTAGGAATCGGTCGGTGGCGTCAGATGCCGTACTTTTCTCTCTTAGACTTTCGAAACACACAGGGTGAGACACCGTTTCGGCGTCGCGATCGCGAACTATTAAATGGATTGTTCGAAAGCGCGTTCCGCGAACTCCATGCAGAGGGAAAGTTTACGTTTATTTATGCGACTCGCGTTCGACCTTTTCCGATTCGGCATTTGAGAGCGTCTGGGGACCTTGCGCCAGTGCGGGGAGTACCGGTTTTTGATCGATATGACTTTGCCATTGAGGCGGAAGTTCCCGTCGGGGCCGAGCCTCAGTTCCCATATCAAAAGGCACTTATTAACTTGATGTCTAGGTCCTTCGATTATTGGATCAAGCGGGGTACACTTAAGCTTAGCTACATGTCGGACTACCTTCCGTCGTTGGCAAAGGAAAAACCGTGACCGGTGCAAAATCACTCAACACAGATCGCAGTCCAGAGTTTAGCGATCATCTGTACGCGCCGCACACCCATTGGGTGAAGCCGTCGTTGAAGTGGATGAAACTTCCTCCGGAATATTCTTTTAATCTTGAGGATGCACGGCGAGAGTTTGAACTCATTCGGAACGACTTTCCGTTAAAACCGTTTGAGGTTTCATCGAAGTCTGGACGAACGCGGCCGAGACTTAGTTACCGTGGCTTAGGATTGACGGCGAGAGCACAGGCGGAAGAGCCGCTGTATGATGCCTTGTCGCTTTATGGCCCCGGCGACAAAAAACTTTCGATCTTTCACACTTTTGAAAAAGTGTCGGACAAAAAAGAACCGGACGAGAGAGTGATCGAAACGTTGGATGAAAGTGGTTTCGATCAAGAAACACAAGCCTGTCGTCCATATTTTTCAGAATTGATCGCGAAGTTTAAATCCCCCACTACAAAAGTACGATTCTTGGAAATGACTCCAGGCGGTTACATTCCGCCGCACGTCGACTTTCCTTTCTATAGCGGAATTCGTGTTCACGCATGCTTGTATTCCAATCCCGACGTTGTTTGGGAAGTAGAGGGCGAGCAGTTCACAATTCCGTGTGACGGAAATTTCTACTGGTTTGATACTGGCCGCTACCACGCTGTCAGAAACAACAGCAATGAGAGTCGAGTTGTCTTCTCGGTAAATTTGACTCCCTATTTCGATAGAACGGGTAAACCACGCTTGTCGCCTTCGACAGATCTCATTGAGCTCATTCGCAGTGGCGGAGTCTAATGGTGGGATACTTAGCGCGCCTTCCTTTTAGTGTCAGAACTTTGCAGGCGATCTGTTTGCTTGCGGCAATTGGCTTTTTAATTCTTCGCCCGAGTGAAATTTATCTTTTGTCGTATGGTTTTTTGGTTTACGCCGTGTTTCTCATTTTTGGAGTAGCGATTGGGTATCATCGAGGACTCTCGCATAGACTGCTTGATCTCGATTCTCCGCTGGCATGGTTTTCACTTGCCGTGGGTACGTTGACTTCCCTGGGTAAGCCCGTCGAATGGGCTTTGATTCACCGGCTTCATCATCAGCACTCGGACGAGACGGCTGATCCGCACTCTCCGGCGCAGCAAGGTTTTTGGACGGTCTTTCTCAATCGATGGCGGCTGTCGCCAGAGACCGCAAAGCCGCGCTTAAGTTTGGTTCGCGACCTCGTGAGTTCCAAAAATGTTCAGTTCTTTCAAAAGCGTTACTACTTGGTCATCGCTTTGTATGTGCTGGTGTTGGCGCTCGCAGCAGGTCTGCCGGGGGTCATTTTTGGATACTGTTGGCCCGTTGTCCTCAGCGTGCTGGCCACCTCGCTAGTGAACTCTGTTTGCCATACAGGTGGCGTGCCGCGGGATTCCTTCTGGATCACTCTATTCACCTTTGGCGAGGGGATCCACGGTCGCCACCACCTCGAGCCAAAAACTATCAACCTCAGTTACGCACAATACTTTGACCTATCGGGATGGTTACTCGCTAAACTATCGGTACGTCACGAAGGAGTCGCATGGGCAACACGGCGAAAAAATCCGAAGCAGTAATTGAAGGCGGGGAACCGACCTTGCATTATTTTGAAGTCGAGCCCGAGCAAAGTCGGTTCTATACGATCGGCGTGGATGTCACGCATCGCTGCAATATGGAGTGTGCGAATTGCTATAGCCCCATTCGCAACCTTCCCGATGTTCCCAAGGAAGATCTCATCAAATTCTTTTCTCGTCTTGGACGTAAAACCGAAGTCCGTCTAACAGGTGGAGAGCCGACGCTGCGATCCGATCTTCCGGAATTGATTCGCGCGATCAATCAGTACGGCCATCGTGCGGCCATTATGACCAATGGTCTTCGCCTGGCCGATCGTGATTACGCACAATCACTCTTCGATGCGGGCTTGAAGTTCGTGTGCATTTCCGTCAACGGAGCAGATGACGACACGGTTTATAAAAAGACCGATGGAATCGCCTGCGCGGAAAAGAAAATGCGCGCGCTTCAGAACTGCGCCGACATTGGTTTCTTTCTGAATATGAACTGTATCTTGATCAAAGGTGTGAACGAGCACATTCCGGCGCGACTGAACAAGGTTTTGCGCGATATGAAGGTGAATGGTGTGCTTCGATTCCGCAACATCGGAAAACTTGGCCGTTACATGCAGCAAGATAACTTCACTTTTGATGAAATGATCGGTCTTGTAACAGAGGCCTTCGGCGTCGATCGTGCACTTGCCGATGAGTCTCACAAAGTGAATGGCTACGAGGAAGAGCACAATGTGTTATTCCCAGTTGATCCAAAGAAGAAGTTCAGCACCACTTGGATTAAAATCACGGACTGGCGACCAAATGAGAATTCAATTCCAGATCCAGACAGCGCTCGTCGCGGACGAATGACCAAGGACTTTAAAGTGGCGCCGTTCTTCGAGCACGCCAAACTTAATGGTTACTAGAAGCCGCTTTCAAAGATCGAACTAGACGGAATCCAATAAACGGGACTCTTGATGTTGGCGCCGCATTGCCGCGATTTGCGGACCGTAAATTCGGGTGATCGCTAAACCAACTGCCGCCACGGATCGTTCGGAACTTTTGATTGCTCTCCGTTGCGGAGTACGGTCGATACCAATCGCCAGTCCACTCCCAGACATTGCCGTGCATGTCGTAAAAACCATAGGGATTTGGCCGTTTGAGACCCACGGACTGTGACTTGTTGTTCGAGTTCTTATACCACCAGCCATATTTGTGAAGTTCAGCGGGTGCATCACCAAAATGAAAAGCCGTTGAGGTGCCGCCGCGCGCAGCAAATTCCCACTCAACCTCTGTTGGCAATCGATACTGGTACGTTTGATCGATGAGATTTAATCGACTTAAGAAAATTTGAATCTCATTCCAGGAGACGTTTTCTACTGGGTGAAGCGTACAGAACTCGACACCATTTTTCCGAACATGCTCGAGCGGGCAGTCTTCAGCCCGTCTGAATTCAGAAGGATTGTAGCCCATCACATGGACCCATTGAGCCTGCGTTAGTTCCTTGGCCTGCAGGTCGAACGGTCCAAGCCCCCTAATGACGTGTGGGACTTCGTTCGCTTCGGCGTTTGGTTGAGCTTTCGAGCTTCCCATTGTGAACTCGGTGGGCCTCACGTGAATAAATTGATCGTTCAAGCCATCCGTAGCGCTATACGTGTTCAACAAGGATTTTTCGAGCTCTGTTCGACC
>JAXMMN010000401.1:0-1609 GCA_034366485.1 Bdellovibrionales bacterium | reverse complement strand
TTAGATAAGTTTGCTTTGGATTTTGGACGCGATGAATAGAAATCGTGACGAAGTAGTAACAATTAACAGAATGCTAGCCCTAGTATCTCAATACGAGAATCATAATAAAATTCAAATCAACTTGAAACACATGAAACTAGTGAGGCGTCGCTCGATCGGCTTCCCAGCGGAGGCGACTTCCTTCTGGGGAGGGAATGACTTCGAGGCGCTGGTCGATTTGAGACTTTAATTCTTGTACATGAGAGATGACGCCGACCATTCTTCCGCCCGCTTGAAGATCGACGAGAGTTCTGAGGGCGAGATCGAGAGATTCGGAATCGAGTGTGCCGAAACCTTCGTCGATGATGACCGAATCGAGCTTTACGCCGCCAAGATCGGCCTGCACAACATCCGCTAGACCCAAGGCAAGACTGAGCGCGGCCATGAAGGACTCGCCTCCTGAAAGGGAATCCGCATGGCGTTCTTTGCCCGTCATAGAATCTTCGACGCTGAGATTGAGTCCTTGCGATTGCGCTAAGTTGTGACTGAGCGCCGGACGACGAAGGAGATAGCGACCGCGACTCATGCGCCCAAGACGTCGATTGGCTTGGTCAAGGACATCCTCGAAGCGACTTTGCAGAACAAAACGAGCCAGCGGCACGGCGAGCTTGTTATGGTTGCGGTCGCCAGAAAGAAGGCCGCCCAATCGAATCGCTCGTTCAGATTCGGATTTAATTTGATCCAGTTTCGTCTGGTCCGATTGAATGCTACTCGAGATCCGTTCCAGCGTTTCGCTTTCTACATTGAGTCGGGCGAGCAGGGTTTCACTGTTTTGAAGCGCCAAAACCGCATTTTGAAGTGCCGCTCTAAGACTTTCGGAGTTCGAGGTTGTGTTCATTGTTGCAGCGAAAAGTTTTTCCAAGGCCACTAAGCGCAGCTGGCTTTCTTCTTTGGCGGCGAGTGTTTGGATGAGTTTTGTTTCGAAATTGCGATTTTCAATTTGCAAGCGATCGCGTTCGTCTTTGGTGCAGGTCCATTTCGTGACATCAAAGTCAGGATACACTTCTAAAACGGCCTTCAGTTCCTTGGCGCGATCTTGACTAAGGCGCTCTGTTTCATTGCTCAAGGTCTGAATTTCTGTTTCTTGAGCGGCTAAGCTTCCTTGATAATTTGCAAGGCGAGCTTCGAGCAAGGAAAGTTCTGACGTCGTCTGTTTCAGAAAACTTTCCCGTTCTTCGATTTGCTTTTTCGCTTCCGAGCCTCGAGAGATGACGAAGTCGAGATCACGATTGGCGGGCGGAACTTCTTCGATCTTCCTCTGAATGGCGAGATCTTTGGTTTCGATGGATTCTTTGGTGACGGCAATTGCGGCTTCTAAATTAGAAAGTTCCTGGCGCGATTTCATAAGTCGAAGTGCCTGTTGCTCTGTCTCCGCAGCAAGAGCAGTGAAGTTGACAGTTGGCTTTGGATCAGAAGCTTCAGTCTGTCGTGAGGGTTTAAGGCCCAGTGAGGCAAGGAGTCGTCCGATGGACTCAAGACTTGTTTGGCGCGGTGCTTTGAGTTTAGACGTCGCTGCTCGCAGTTTGGAATGAGCTTCCTGTGCCTTTTTGAAACTGCTAAGGTCCACGGT
>JAXMMN010000400.1:0-1470 GCA_034366485.1 Bdellovibrionales bacterium | reverse complement strand
TCCTTCAAACAAATAGGTCGCCGTGGCTAAGCCTATATGAGGGTGTTCCGACACGAATAAGGGCTTTTCCGTTTCGATGGGGCCGATATGATCGAGAAAAACGAATGGACCGACGTGACGCTTAACTGCGCCTGCTCGGGCAAACGGAAGGACGCGACGAATGGTCAAGTCACCGAGGTCATGAACACGGGCATCAATCAAAAGTGCATTTGTATTTAGTGTCATGCGAACGTTCTAGCTCCAATTTGGAACTAGAGTCACGCTTTGGCTGGACATAAAATATCCCACTTTGTTTTCTTGTCGAATCCGTCATTACATAAAGACTATGGGACAGGTCATTCGCGTTCGAAACTTGAACAAAACATTTCTTCGCTCGAAAAAACAGTCGTCACTTCTTGCGCGTTTAAAGCCGTTTGGCCAGACGCAAGAGCAAATGACGGCGCTCAAGTCCTTGGACTTAGACGTCGAAAAAGGCGAGTCGCTAGCGTTTATTGGACCCAACGGTGCAGGTAAATCGACGACGATAAAAATTTTGACGGGAATTTTACATCCGACGGCTGGCGAGGCCGAAGTGCTGGGCCTTGTGCCATGGCGTGATCGGATTCAGCTTTCCTACCGGATTGGATCTGTGTTCGGACAAAAATCTCAACTGTGGCTTCACTTGCCACCGACAGACACGTTTGAACTTTTATCTCGTGTCTATGAACTCGATCGGGAAAAATTCAAGCTTCGTCGTGACGAATTGATTTCGCTCTTTGAAATCGACGAGTACAAAGATGTTCCGGTAAGAAAGCTTTCGCTTGGTCAACGCATGCGTTGCGAGATTGCGGCAAGTCTTCTACACGAACCGGAAATTCTTTTTCTCGATGAGCCGACGATTGGTCTCGATCCAGTCGCAAAGGCGAGTATTCGTGATCTCATTCGTAGGGCCAACACGGAAACTGGCGTTACCGTGTTTTTAACTTCACATGATGCAGGAGACATCGAAAGTCTTTGCCGTCGGACGGTGATCATCAATCGCGGTACCTCGGTCTTCGACGGCCCGACGAACCAACTTCGTCGGCAGGTTCTTAAGAAGAAGGAAATTGACTTAAAACTAAGAACTGAAATCTCGGAAGCTGCCGCCAGGACTTTGGTTCGAGAAGGTGTAGAGGTGTTAAAAGCAAAGGGTTACGGTTTGAAAATTTCAGTCGATACGGAACGAGTTGGTATTGATCAAGTTGTGGGTGGATTGTTGGGGCAATTCGATGTCGAAGACATCGTGATTGCAGCTGCGCCTTTAGAAGAAATCATCGCCGCCATTTATTCTTCGAAAGAGGCTGTGCCTCTGGGAAGGCTATAGTCCATGCACTCCCTTTCGGTGACGTCGGAAGCAATTAAGCTCTTCGAGATAGCGAAAATAACGCTGCGATCGCGTTTTCGCTACCTTTGGGACATGGTTGGTTCGACACTTTTTTTGGCTGTTGTGAT
>JAXMMN010000399.1:0-11971 GCA_034366485.1 Bdellovibrionales bacterium | reverse complement strand
TTCACAAGTCGATTTTGCAGTCGCCAAAGTTTCTTGATGGAACTTACACGACGCAATTCTGCGACAAGGATCTTGAAATCAAGATGCCGAAGCTTTTCCGCCAGGTCGACGACCATGTGTTTTTGATCACGGCCGCAATTGCAGCCTACAACGATAAAAAAGCGAAATCTGTTTCTGACTACAACGTCGCAAGCCGCTGGAAGTCGGTCGGTCGCGCCAACAGCCTTCGGGATCAATAGGAGCTAGCTATGTTTTTTGAAGCAACACTTGGCACCGATGCCGGCGATAAAAATTTTCGTATCGATATAAACGAAACTCGCAAATCTTGGAAAATCGCTCTGCAAGAGGGTGGTCAAGACGAGGGTGGCGAATGGGTGCGTTACGAAATTTCGAAGGAAGACTATAAAACCGTCGAAAACATCATCAATCTCATCTGGGAAGGTGGTTCGTATATTCTCGACGTGTATGGTTCGGGGATCGACTACACCGTTTACACCCGCTCAAGTTACCGCAACGTGCGCATCTACAACGATGAAGCGCTTTTGCACGAATCGCTTAAAAAGGGCGGACAACTTGGCAGTGGCGACAATCTCGTGGCTGGTATGCCAGGGAAAATCGTTAAAATCATGGTGAACAAAGGCGACATCGTAAAAGCGAATCAGCCGATCTTGATTATGGAAGCGATGAAAATGGAAAACGAAATGCGCGCTTCGGTCGAAGTAAAGATCAAAGACATTCTCGTAAAACCAGCGGATTCAGTTGAATCCGGCCAAACGCTAGTTCTTTTTGAACCGGTGAAATGATGGAGTCCTACGCCGAGCCCAGCTATTTCGTAGGATGGGGAACGCTGGCGCTGATCAACGCCGGCCTTGCTCAATCAAAAAATCGCAGTGGCTTGATTTGGTTTATCGTTTCAATCCCGCTTGGACCGGTCGCAACTTTTCTTCTTGTTACTTTTTTTAGCGACCGCGCATAACCACCTGTACCGCTCAAGGAAACTCTCAAATGGCGAAAAACCGCAAAGACTCTTTCAAAACCTCCAGCGGCATCGAACCAAAACCCTTCTATTCTTCGGCGGATTGGCCCCCAAAAGGCCAATCGACGGAAAGTCTCTTAGGTGAACCTGGCGAATTTCCCTACACGCGTGGCGTTCAATCGACGATGTATCGCGGTCGCCTTTGGACGATGCGCCAGTATGCGGGTTTCGGCTCAGCGAAAGAATCGAACACTCGATACAAAATGCTTCTTGAGCGCGGCCAGACGGGTCTTTCGGTCGCTTTCGATTTACCGACTCAAATGGGTTACGATTCGGATCATGTGATGTCGACGGGTGAAGTTGGAAAAGTAGGCGTCGCCATTTCTTCGATCGAAGACATGGAAGTACTCCTTGAGGGCTTACCGCTAGAAAAAATTTCGACTTCCATGACGATCAATTCCACAGCCGGCATTTTGTTGGCGCTTTACATTGCCGTTGCGAAGCGCCGCGGAATCTCGGCCGACAAGCTAACTGGAACAATCCAGAACGATCTTTTGAAAGAGTACATCGCGCGCGGCACTTATATTTTTCCACCCCGCCCCTCGCTTCGCGTGATCACTGATATATTCGATTACTGCGCCAAAGAAGTTCCGAACTGGAACACGATATCGATTTCTGGCTACCACATTCGCGAAGCAGGCTCTACGGCGGCTCAAGAAATCGCGTTCACTCTTGCAAACGGAATCACCTATGTTGAGGCTGCGATTGCAAAAGGCCTTGATGTTGACTCGTTCGCCGGTCGCCTCTCTTTCTTTTTCAACGTTCACAATAATTTCCTAGAAGAGGTCGCGAAGTTCCGCGCCGCACGTCGAATGTGGGCAAAGATCATGCGCGATCGCTTCAAGGCCAAAGATGATAAGAGCTGGCGCCTTCGCTTTCATTCTCAGACGGCCGGCTCGACACTGACGGCGCAACAGCCCGAGAACAACATTGTTCGTGTCACGATTCAGGCACTGGCAAGTGTTCTCGGCGGTACGCAATCGCTTCACACGAATTCTATGGACGAAGCCCTTGGTCTACCGACTGAGAAAGCGGCCACCATCGCACTTAGGACTCAACAAATCATCGCGCACGAATCCGGCGCGGCAGATGTGATCGATCCTTTCGCTGGCAGTTATTATATCGAAAGCCTAACTGACGATCTCGAAGCTAGGGCGACTGACTATATCACCCGAATCGAAGGCTTGGGCGGAGTTGTAAAGTGCATTGAGACCGGCTGGATTCAGCGAGAAATTCAACAAGCAGCCTATGATTATCAGCGTGCGGTCGAATCAAAACGCGAAATCGTCGTCGGAGTGAACGACTTTGTGCAGAACTCGAATATCTCGCCAGAAATTATGAAAATTTCTGAAGCCGTTTCGAACGAACAGATCGCACGATTGAAGGCCTTCAAGGCGAAGCGAAACCTCAGTCTTGTAAATGAAAATCTCGCACGAATAAAGACGGCTGCAGGTTCCGACAAAAACCTCATGCCTCTCTTTGTTGAAGCCGTCGAGGCCGGTTGTACGCTAGGTGAAATCTCGGACACGCTTCGCGGAGTGTTCGGCCTCTACAAAGAAACCATCACGGTTTAGTGCCGTTTAAGGGCACGGACTCATCAGTGCCGCTTCACGGCGCGGGCTCATCAGTGCCGCTTCACGGCACTGCACGCTGTATGTGCGCCATAGGAAGAATCTATAGGTCGCTGTAACTGACTGAATCTTGGCCATTTTTTTTAGGAATCCACATTTTTTAAAGGGCACCGAGCTTGCTCTGTCTTAGGCGTTCTCTGTTCTGTATCGAGGAGCGCCCTGTGACCGATGGTTCGAATGAAAAAAAGCCTTCAATTTATGACCGCGCCCTGCGCGCAACGGCCTATGGTAGCGGCTTTGCGGCCATTGCTCTTTCCGTCGTCACTGGTCTGAATCCCGAGCTAAACCCCGATCAAAACGGTGGAGGTTTTCTCTCTTCCAATCGCGCAGCTTTAGAGTCCGATCGCCTTCGTCTTATCGACGATAACAAAGTGGCAGAAGGTCAGCGTGAACGAGCTCGCGAGAAAATTCGACTTGGATCTGCTCCGGCAAGACCACAACGTGATCGAGACCTTCCGCTTCATCACGATGGGCTGTGGTTTGATCGCGCTGCAATTCTCAGCGACGAAGATGGCCGAATCAATGATGCCTTCAATGTTACGCCTGGTCTTCAAGAACGCGTCGGATTCTGGTTTGATATTTACAGCCGTTATGATTCACACAAGCGCGTGATCCACCATTCTCATTTCCCATGGATTATTTTTAAGGTCGTCGACGTAGAACCGATCATTAGCGCAAGCTTTCCGAAGTTTCGCTGGCAGCGAAATCAAATTGCAGACGAAGTTGTAAAAAAAGAATTGGCCGCCGTTCGCCGCGCTCTCGATTCAATTTCAGGTAAACGTTTGAGTGATCTTGATTCCGACAAACTATCGAACACAGAGCTTCAGGTTTACACCGCCCTTAAAGGTCTGGTGAAAGACGGCAAAGGCGACGTGCGAAAACACGCTCGGCGCGCACGGCAAGACGTACGGGTTCAGACGGGACAGAGAAACTTTTTTGCGGAAGGATTGCAAACGGCCCCGAGATACCTTGGGGTTATGGAAGAGATCTTTGAAAAGCACAGGCTGCCGGTCGAACTCACGCGGCTTCCGCTTGTGGAATCGAGCTTCAATAAGCATGCAAAATCAAAAGTAGGCGCCGCAGGCATTTGGCAGTTCATGGAAAACACTGGCCGCAAGAAAAAGCTGATCATCAATGATGAGATCGACGAACGAAAGTCGCCCTTCAAAGCGACCGACGCGGCTGCAAGACTGTTAAAAGAAAATCATATGATTCTTGGCCGATCGTGGGAACTTGCCGTCACGGCTTGGAATCACGGACCCGGCGGCGTTAAAAAAGCATCGAAGGCTGTGGGATCACGAGATCTCGCGAAGATCATTGAGCGCTATCATTCCAAGCGTTTTGATTTCGCTTCTGAAAATTTCTACGCAGAGTTCTTAGCGGCGCTTCATACAGAGCGGTATGCAGATGTCATTTTCCCCGGCCTACCACGCCACGCTCCGCTTGAAATTCAAGAACTGAAACTCACACGCAAAATGCACGTGGGTGATATTTTGAAAGTCGCATCGATCAGCATGGACGAGTTCGAGTCTATTAACCCAGACTTGCTTCGATTGTTGAAATCAAAGCGGCCTCTGATGAAGGGCCTACGTATTCATGTCCCATCAGACGCAAAATCTGCAGTTGAGTATCTGATGGCTGGCGAAGATGCCGATCAACGATTTATCGGAGCCAATGGCTAACAGTCGCGACAATTCCCTCTTGAACGAGGACGGTCGCGGCGAACTGTCGATTTGAACCTTCTGTTTCAATAATCACGGTCTGCAGTCCGTCTTTTACGCCGAGAAGTAAGAACCCTCCGCCCGGTTCACCATACTCTCGCGACGTCATTTCACCGCGCGAATCGAAGTAGATCACTTTGGCTGCGGATGAGAGTGCCACGTCTTCCATTGTCACGCGGAAGCGTTGGCCCTGAATGAAGCCCAAGATGTTTCCGGTTTGAGGGACGGTATTGTACTTCACCTGTCCGATCACCCGGTCATACCAACCGCGACTGACCATCGGTATATCAAGATGTCGTGTGTCTGGATTCTGTATCAGTCGGACTGATAAATATTCCGATCCACCTTCAACATCGAGAATCGATGGCGATCCTAAGTGAGCAAGTTTAATTGCCCGACCTGCTTCTTTATCAATCACCATCCGACGAGTCTTGATATGGCCCATCGGCTTCAGGTCGACGCCGACGCCAACGTCTGGATTGAAGGCATCAAATGCGCGCGCTTGAATTTCAGAGGCACGTAAAACATCGAGCTCGAGATGCGAGACCGTTCCGGGCTCTGCTTGCATGTAAACCGGGTCCGATGTTCGTTTTCCGAGTTGAACTTGAAGACCATGAAGTCCAGCCGTTGCGCCCGGCAGAGCGAAAATTCCATTTGATCCGGTCGCCTTGAGAGTCGCATCTGGAAGCATCAGTTCGTTAAAGTAAACCGGTTCGCCGACACCCTCGGTCAACACTTCGATTTTCGCGCCAGCAACCGGGGACGACGCTCTTGTCACTCGACCCCAGATGACTCCGGTCGTCTGCGTGATTTGCTCGACAGGTTTCATACTTTTGTCTGTGAGTCCAACGAACGCGTTCATCATTTTCGTCGAGAAAACTGGAACGATCGGTTCAGCTCCACTGGTCATCATAGCAAGCGTTGGCCAATGTTCTTTCGCTTTGATTTTCGCAACAACGCGCGAACCCTCTGTGAACTTTGATTCTTCAAAGTGTCCACCGCTAACAGAACGAACAACCGATGGTGTCTGGTTGAATTCGACTCTGGCCCCCTGAAGGCCGCGAGAAACGGCCCGTGAACCAGACGAGGTGCCGGTGGCCGACGAAGAGTAGGCTGACTGAGCTCGACCCGCGATTCCGGAACTGATCGGCTGAATTTTTAGAACCACGCCATCTATATTTCTGCGGTCTTTGTTTTGATCCTGATTGAGGACGCCAGCCAGTTCCAATTGTCCTCGGCCGATGACTTCGCCTTGCGGCGATCGGACCTCGGCAACGAGATGGCCTTCCATGGATTCAACAAATATTTCGTATCGACCCTCGCGAATCCAAACTGCTCCCGACTCAATAAACTGTCCGCGAGACTCACGAACCACGGCAATTCGATCGCGTGCGTGTGTCAACGCGAGACCACCAGCAAGTTCGATCGGTCCACGAATCATGATCTGTCTTCCGGCTGGCGCAATTGCGCCGCTTGACCGACCAGCCAGTTCCCGCGCATCAGCCAACGAAAACGCCGTTTCAGGTTTTATAGCTGTCGCCGGCGCAGCAGGTGAGTGACGAGAGTTGGCGTTCGCACTCGGGCGGAAAATCGGCTGGGCTCGAGAAGATTCCTTGGCGATCGGCATGAACAGCGCTGCCATCAATTGCTCGCGCGTAACGCCCGCTTTCGAAAGTGAAAACACTTTTGGCGCCGTTACGACAGTCGAAGCCGAAGCTTCGCGCGCGGTGGGCATCTGAATTTTTATTTCTTCTAGCTTTCGTCCCGCAACATGTAATCCCGATCCACCTGTCGATGCACCGCCACGGTTAGCCATTGATTCTGGCTTTGGCTGGCGCTGATAGGGGTGCGGAAGCGGCGGGGCAATGATTGCTGGCGCAACGACAGCGGGTGAAACAATCGCAGAAGCTCGACGACTTAGAACAGCCGTTTCGAACTGACGATTGGACGCGATGATTTTTTCTGCCATCGCCGTTGGCGAAACCAAATCCATCGACGGAGCTGTGATCACTCCAGCAGAAAGTCGAATCGCCGGAACACCAAGACTTGGATTGGGCTCAATGGCCGCCCATGGCTGGTCCCGCAATGCCTCTTCAAGAGCAGCGACGGGTGGAGCTTCTCGATTTAGTCGAACCGCAATGCCCTCGCTAAATACACGCGGCTTCAATTCTTCTTCAGCGATGTAACGTTCGTACAGGGAATGAAAGGTCGTAGATTCCGGAAGCGAGAGCCACATTCCAAAACCAGCAATCGCGATTGTAGAAATCGCAATCGAGAGCGCGTTGCGCTCGACATGATGACTGATTTTGGAGCCGGTCGTTAAACCGACATCAAGGCCGTTTGCCCGAACCACTTGTCGCTCATTCCTTGAGGAGGGTTCACGCGCGCTCACTTATCCATGTGAAACATGCGGTCGTCTTTCGATGACTAAGCTAGGATATTCAAAATGCTCGAAAATCGTCAATGACGTTAAGATCAGCTGGACGATTATCCAAGGCGTCCTTGATGCGCTTGCGGACTTCCTTCGTCAGCTTCGCATCCTCGCCCAGCTTGTCGTACTTTTTCTTAGAGCCTTTGGCCCGCTTTTCGCGAGTCACGACCACACTGATTGTGTATGGTCGGCGCGAACCCAAAACCGTGATCACCGCTTTTCCACGCTCGCGCGCCGTTTCCGAAGGTACATCGATGTCTTTTGCATCAAAGTACTCACTCGTTATTTCGCGGCCGTTCATGCTTTCTTTTTTTACGCCGCCGGGCATGTTGTCCATGACGATTTTTCGAACCACCGTCAGGGGCAACATCACGTTTTTAATACCGTTTGTGGAAGCGCAGCCACTTAAAGATATCGCTACCAGCGAGATCGCCAAAATCAAAGCGAGAGGTCTCGCGATGAGCGAGCCTAAAATCACTTCGGTACCTTCTCCGCATCTTTCAGGAACTGCTGAATACCCGCGTCCGTCAATGGGTGGTTAACCAGCTGCTTAATCACCTTGAGTGGGCAAGTAACGATGTCAGCGCCAATTAAACCGGCTTCCAACACGTGGATAGGGTGACGGATACTCGCGACCAGGATCTCAGTCTTGTAGTCATAGTTGTCAAAGATGGTCTTCATGTTGCTGATCAGATCCATGCCGTTTGACGACACGTCATCAAGACGACCGACGAAAGGCGACACCAATGAGGCTCCAGCTTTGGCGACCATCAACGCCTGAAGTGGCGAGAAGATCAGCGTGACGTTGGTCTTGATGCCTTCTGCTGCAAATCTTCGAACGGCAACTAGTCCTTCTTCGCACATCGGAATTTTTACGACGACGTTGTCAGCGATTTTCGCAAGCTGACGTCCCTCTTCGTACATTTTGTCGGCTGTGAGACTGATCACTTCCGCAGAAACCGGACCTTTTACAATGCGGCAAATATCCGCGATGCAGTCCGCATTTGTTTTTCCAGTTTTAGCAACCAATGTTGGATTGGTTGTAACTCCGTCGACCCAACCGCGTGCGTTGGCTTCTTGAATTTCTTTAATATCCGCTGTGTCGATGAAGAATTTCATCTGGTGCCTCTCGTATGGGTGAATGACCTTGGTCTAGCATCAGCCCAAGGTGTCTGCAAGACTGTAACTACCGGGTGGTTTTCCCACAATCCAACGCGCCGCGCGACACGCTCCACGGGCAAAAACTGCGCGATTCAAAGCCTGGTGGCCAAACGTGAGAACCTCGGAATCCGAAAAAGCCATCACGCGGTGATCGCCGATGACGCCCCCGCCACGAAGACTGACTATTTCGCTAGCGCGCTTTCCTGTGCGTTTAAAAAGTTCGTCATCAATCAAAAGGGCCGTCCCACTTGGGCGATCGCGCTTGTGGCGGTGGTGAACTTCTTCGATCGAAAGATCAAATCCCTCAACTCCCTTTAAGGCCTCCAGCGCTTTTGCCAAAACTTGCACACCGATACTCATGTTGGCGGAATACAAAACTGGAATCACTTTTCCGGCATCGGTCAGGGCCTGGCGCTCGTTCGCCGACAGCCCAGTGACGCCGCTGACAAGGGCCACTTTTCGTTTCACACAGGCCTTTGCGACATCCATCGTCGCGACAGGAAGCGAAAAGTCTATGACGACATCAACCTTCTGCGCGGCTTTTTCAGAAGCCGCAAAACACGCTTCTAGGCCACCGACCTCTCGTCCCACGCCACCAACGATCGAGATAGCCGAATCTTTTGCGACCGCCTCGATCTCAAGACCCATGCGTCCAGATCGACCGACAACAATGACGTTTACTTGGTTCAAGCCAAACCGCCTTGCTTTAAAAGCTGATCCATTTTGGCGCGATGTTTTTCATCAAGAGCCGTCAGCGGCAAGCGAAGTTCGGGGCTCGCGATGATCCCCATTTTATAAAGCGCATACTTCAAAGGAATCGGATTTGCCTCGATGTAAAGTGCATCGTTGAGTGCGCCAAAGCGCGAAGCGAATTCACGACTGCAAACTTCGCTTTCTCCACTTTTTGCTCGCTTGATCCAACTTGTGAATTCTTTTGGAATAAGATGCGAGATCACAGAGATCACACCTTTTCCCCCTACGCCCGCAAGCATAAGGCAGGTGCCGTCATCGCCACTCGACAATAGAAGATTTGTGGTTGAAGCAATTGATCGCCCAAATTCAATATCGCCAGTGGCCTCTTTGATAGCGACAATTCCCTTTACCTTAGCAAGTTCTTGGATGGTCGAGAGTTCCAATTTCGTGATCGTGCGCCCAGGTACGTTGTAGAGAATGACCGGCAATCCGCCTTCGTTAGCAACTTTTGCGAAATGCTCAAACAGCCCTCGCTGTGATGGCTTGTTGTAATACGGAACAACAACCAACGCGCCCGCAGCCCCCCACTCTTTCGCCGCCTTGGTCGCGGCGATTGTCTCGGCCGTGCTATTTGAACCTGTGCCCATGACAAGATTCAGTGCGCCGGCGGACTCGCTTCGAATAAATTCGAAAATCTGTTTTTTCTCCGCCATCGTGATCGTCGGACTTTCTCCCGTAGTTCCACTAACGACGATCCCCGCAACGCCGCCGTCGATCTGACTGCGAACCAACTTTTTTAGTGAAGTCCAGTCGACCTCTCCCTTTAAAAAAGGAGTGATCAAGGCCGTGTAGACGCCGGAAAAATCTGTCGTGGACCCAAAAGAATCTGTCGTGGACATAGGAAAGGACCTCCAAAAAACCTAAAGCGCGATCGTGTACGACGTTTGAAACACAGCTTGCGCCGGGCCGACAAGTACCAAAGAGTTCGGAAAGCCGGGCGCAAGAACTTTCAACTTCCCGCCAGGATTTTCGACCGACAGCCCTGCCTCCGGCCAGCGCGCCAATGTTGAGCCAAATGTAGAGCTAACCATGGCCGCTGCCAAAACACCCGTTCCGCAAGATAGAGTAAAGTCCTCAACGCCGCGCTCGAACGTGATCGCTTCGATCGCATCAGGTTTCAGTCGACGAAAGAACGTGACGTTCGCACCAGCCGGTCCAGCCTCTTGTGGCCATCGATGTGGCAACGCAAGATTTCGATCTGTCATTTTCAAAACATCGTTATGAACTTCCAAGACCGCGTGAGGAACTCCGGTATCGACAAGCACGGCCCCAGAAGAAATCGGCGTGGCCTTCAGCGGCCTTTGTTCGTAACTGATCTCGGCTGAAAAAAGCCCCGCGGAAAGTACTTCTAGCTTTACGTTCCCAAATTCTGTTTGAAGCTGATGTGGAAACTTTGCGCCCTTGATCTCTAACCATGCGGCCGCCGCACGGGCCGCGTTTCCACACATCGCCGCTTTCGATCCATCATTGTTGTAGAAGTACCATTTCGTTGCCGTATCGGACAGTGGCTGCATGATCACCAAGCCATCGGCGCCAATACCAAAGTGGCGATCACAGATTTTAACGATCGCCTCGGTTGTTAGGTGACTAGAAACACCCGCTGCCGACTCCAAAAATAGAAAATCATTTCCGGCAGCAACAAACTTCGAAATCTCTTTTCGCATCAGCGACCACGCCCATCAGGTGTTGGCGTCGGGACAACCAATCCGGTCGGTCGCGCCTGTTCGGCCGTTCGTTTGTAAGTCGGCGCGCCTCGGCCAATTTGAGCGGGCTCGAGCGGCGGAAGCGGCTTTCCTTTAACGCCGCATCCAACACCGGAACTCACGAGGAGTCCTAAAGAAAGAACTTTGCAGGAAAACAGAATGACTGGTCTCAGCGTGCGCATTTTCATGATCCAGATTTCTCGCTCGATTTCAGATCGGACTCAACCGATTCCGTCGCGATACAAAGTTCAGGGTGAATTGAGTATAATTTTCGACGACGGGGTGTCATCTCATGACAAATACGAAGGTAATTTCGGGCCGCCGTTCGATCACGCGCCGCAGCCGGAGCGGTTCCATCGGCCGCCTTCGTCTCCAACGGTTCTGAAGTTTTCCATTTCCAAAACCAAACCTCGGGGTCTTCTGGCGCCTGTGCCTCCCAAGCGACAACCGCCGCCCTTGCTCCCTTCACGTCCTTTCGACGCAAAAGATCCCGCACCAAGAGCAACCGGATCGCCGAATCCAGCGTGCCCCAATCAATCGGTGACTCTGATGAAACAATTTTTAGCGGCGGCAAGCTCGGCTGGTCGCTGACCAAGCAGGCCTGAATCTGCAGCCGAACAAGACGGACCTCTAGCCCAGGCGCGAATATTTTTTCCGCCTCTTTCGTGAATGTTTCTGCGCGACTGCAATCAAGAGCTCGAAGCGCCGCTCGCGCACCAAGTAGCGCAACAGACAGGTTTCCAATTTCAAGAGTCATCACGGCCTGAAGAAGATCCATTGCCTCTTTGGGCTTCACCAACCAGAGCGATTCGGCCAGTGCATATTGATTTTGCGCTTTGTCTGACAAGAACACTGTCGCAATTTCTTCCCAACTTCGAAGGAGTTCTGTTCGACTCGTGTTTTTAGCTCCTAAGCCGGCAGCGGATTTCTTTTCTATTTTCGATTGAAGTTCAATTTCAGTCGAAAGCGCCGAGTAAACGGCGGCAAGTGTCCGTACGGCCTCCATGCGCCTGCCCGCTAATACTAATTCTTTTGCTTTTTCGGTCGCGGCTTTAACGTCCAATTTTAATGACGGTTTTTGTGGCGACTTCGTCGACGGTGCTGCTTCCACCATTGTCGTAGGAGTTGCGAGCAATAAAACGAGAGAGAGAGCAGCAATGAAAAAGGCCCGCAAATCGCAAGCCTTTTTAAAGAAAACTAGTTTTGGTTTCGTAGTCATCGGCGTAGTTTTACCTAAGTCTTGGCAAAAAACACCTGGCGATTTTTAGGGAGCGAAGGATTTCGCAGTCAGCTCTTGCGTGATCTTGCCCATTTGGCTGTCAGCGATCGCTTTAACCATTCCATTGATTGGAACTTCTTGCGGATTGATCCATGCCTCTTGAATTTGACCGTTCGATTTATCCTTAATTTTTGCGTAGATCGCGTCGAAAGTTCCTGCCGGAACAGTGATGCTGGATTCTTTTGTTTCAACAATTTCGATGTTCGAAGTGTCTGGCAGCGATTGCTCTTGGCCGTTGGCCAAAAGTTTTTTCACT
>JAXMMN010000398.1:0-1935 GCA_034366485.1 Bdellovibrionales bacterium | reverse complement strand
TTTCCAGTGCCTCATCGACGATTCTTGCGATCCTTGGAAATTCAGATCTCTTCAGTGATCGACGTGCGAGATCGAGATAGAGACGCGCAGTATTTGGGTCATTTTTAAGACTAAAGATGGTTCCCAAGGTCGCAAGGGTGTGCAGGTAAAGTCCGAGGTGAGGTTGGTCGCGAAGTGATTCGAACGCGATCCAGGTCGATTGCAAAGCTTGATCGAGCTTTCCTTGGTTGCGCAAAATCAGCGCGTGCAGCAAGTGCGCGGACGACGCAATTTCAGGAACTGGGCAACAGCTGAGAAGTGTTTTAAGTTTATCGAGCTCTCGAAGGGCATCTTCGTGGCGATCTCTTGCATAGAGCACCGTGGCCGCACCGTAAAGCGGCCAAGCCAGCGCCGATCGATCGTCGCAGGCAATGGCCGCTTGAATCGAGTCGCGAAAGCGATCCATCGCGGCTTCGTGCTGTTGGCCGCGATAGACGTGGCAAATTCCCAATACGTAGTGAAGCCGCGACCAAAGCTTTGGGCTGACGGCGCCGGCAAGGCGGGAGGCCTTTGTCGATTCGATGTCTCTCAAGCGCGCTTCGATGCGATCTACTTTTTTGAAATCTTCTTGTTCAGCAAGTAGGCGCAAAACGTAAATCGAACTTTCGACAAAGCGCGACCAATCACCCGCACGGTAGAGTCTTTCCGAGATCTTTTCGAACTCGGGAAGGGCCTTCGTGTATTCGCCTCTGTGATAAGAAAAAAGCGCTGCCTGGAAACGGGCCGACATGGGGCCGCTACCCCAATCGCCCAACAACGGGTTCGCCGCAATCCGCGGAGGACTTTTACCAGGAGAATTATCTGTTGAAGAGTTCAACGAGCTGATGTGGTAAGTCCTTTTCAGTTTCTGTCTTGCGGAGCAAAGAAACTGACAAAGTCTGACCTACCTCGCAAGCCCTGACTCACGGCGTACTTTCGAAGTTCCGGATTTCGAAATGCGTTGCGTTGCCTGTGATGTACCCTGAGTGCTTGCCTTCACTTCAGGAAGCGTTTCTTTCAGCAATTGTTTGGCGTGGGCCAGCGATGTCGCGCTCACTTTTTCGCCAGAAATCAGTCGAGCGATTTCGTTGACGCGCTTTTCTGCTGTCAGTTCGAGCACGTCCATTGCGGCACTGTCTTTCGCTGTACGCTTCTGGATAAAAAAGTGGGCATCGCCATGGGCTGCGACTTGCGGCAAATGTGTGACGCAAATGACCTGCTGGCCCTGAGCGATCGCACGAAGCTTTCGTCCCACCTTTTCAGCTGTTTCTCCGCTGACGCCGGTGTCGACCTCGTCGAAAAGGTAGGTGCGTGGCGAGTTGGAGGTATTATGCGCCGACTGTCCGCCGACGACCTGCTTAATGGAGAGAAGAATACGAGAAAGTTCGCCACCGCTGGCCGCTTTTGCTAGGGGGCGAGCGGCATCGGCCTTTGAGGTTTGAGTTCGAAACTCTACGTCCGTTGCACCTGAGACGGTGAATTCCGCATAGCGATCAAGTGCGATCACGAATTCGACGCCCTTCATGTTCAGGTCGAGCAGTTCCGTGTTCACTTCTTTCGCAAAAAGTTTCGCCGCTTCTTTCCGTTTTGCGTGAAGTTGATCTGAAAGCTTTACGAGGCGTTCATCCAAGGCGCGAGCTTCCGCTTCGAGCCCCTGCAAGCGTTCGTCGCTTTCTTCGAGCTGTTGAATTTCGGCTTCAGTGTTAGCAAGTGCCTCAAGAATTTCGTTTGCCGAAGTTCCATACTTTTTTTGCAGGCCGCGCAAGCGGCTGAGTCGCGATTCGACTTCTTCCAGTCGCTCTGGGTCGGCCTCTAGGTTTTGTCCGTACTCGCGCATTTCGTAGGCGACATCGACCAATATCAGTCGAGCTTGATCCAGCGGAGCCAACTTCTCTGCCAAAGTTTGATCTAGTTGCT
>JAXMMN010000397.1:0-1604 GCA_034366485.1 Bdellovibrionales bacterium | reverse complement strand
TGCCGTAACGCCTTTTTTGAAAGGCTTACGCGTAGGTTCGAAGAGAACGAAAGGGTTCGGCTGTGGCATTGATTCCAATAGTTGTAGAGCAGACAGCACGCGGAGAACGAAGTTACGACATCTATTCACGGCTCTTGAAGGACCGGATCGTTATTTTGGGAACGCCAATTAACGACGATGTTGCGAATGCGATTATTGCGCAGATGCTTTTTTTGGAAGCGGACAATCCGGATAAAGACATTCAACTTTATATAAATTCACCGGGCGGTTCGGTTTCCTCCGGACTCGGGATCTATGACATCATGCAGTTTGTAAAATGTGACGTAGCTACGACCTGTATCGGTCTTGCTGCCAGCATGGGGTCGCTACTTTTGACTGCTGGTGCGAAGGGGAAGCGTTTTATTCTTCCGCACGCGCGAGTCATGCTGCATCAACCGCACATCATGGGCGGTTTATCGGGCCAGGCGAGCGACATTGAGATCGCTGCGAACGAAATGTTGAACACGAAAAAGCGTCTGACAGAAATCTATGCGACACACACAGGTAAAGATTACGACACTCTCGACAAAGCGATGGATCGGGACTTTTATCTCAGCGCTACGGAAGCGATGGATTGGGGAATCGTAGATACTGTCGTAAAAGTTCGAAAAGGTTCCAAAGTCTAAGAACTCAGCCATAGAACTCAGCTCGGAAATCAGCCAGGAATTTAGTAAGGAACGTAGGAAGTGAAAATGAACAAAAAAGAATCAGGCTCAGGAATACTTCGTTGTTCGTTCTGTAACAAAACTCAGAACGAAGTAAAAAAGCTGATTGCGGGCCCCGGTGTTTACATCTGTGACGAGTGCATCGAGCTTTGTAACGACATTATCGCCGAGGAAAAAGACCGTGAAGAGACGGTCAAGCCAACGCTGAAAGTTCCTAAGCCGCTAGATATCAAGAGCTACCTTGATGACTACGTGATCGGCCAAGAGCGCGCGAAAAAATCTCTCGCTGTTGCCGTTCATAACCACTACAAGCGGATCAATGCTCTTTCGACGCACCGAAAAGACGACGTTGAAATTCAAAAGTCGAACATTCTTTTAATCGGCCCAACGGGCTCCGGCAAAACTTTGCTCGCGCAAACAATTGCAAAAATTTTGAACGTTCCATTTGCGATGGCAGATGCAACGACTCTCACGGAAGCTGGCTACGTGGGTGAAGACGTTGAAAACGTCGTCCTCAATCTTCTTCAGGCGGCTGACTATGACGTCGAAAAAGCGCAAAAAGGCGTCATCTACGTCGACGAGATCGATAAGATTTCCCGCAAGAGCGAAAACCCATCGATCACGCGCGACGTTTCGGGCGAAGGTGTTCAACAAGCACTTTTGAAAATCCTCGAAGGCACCGTTGCAAACCTTCCACCCAAAGGTGGTCGTAAACATCCGCAACAAGAATTCATTCAAGTCGATACGAGCAACATCCTCTTTATCGTGGGTGGAGCATTCGTCGGTCTCGACAAAGTTATCGAAAACCGTCGTTCGTCGAAGTCGCTTGGAATCGGTGCGGACATCCGCACGTCGAGTGAGCGCGATGCCGACACCAACGTTCTTCAGTTTGTTGAGCCA
>JAXMMN010000396.1:0-2453 GCA_034366485.1 Bdellovibrionales bacterium | reverse complement strand
TTTGAACAGTCTGATGATTTCGGCGACATCTTCCGCCTTGTGAAACCGAATTTCAATCCATTCAGAGCTGGGTGAGCGGTGCTTGTGGATCTGAGAGTCGCTCGGATGATTTAATCCCTCTTTGCGAATCACTTTCTTCGTGAGGCGAATGTCGATTTCATGATCATTGTGGAAATGCGCGATCTCTTTGTTTTTAAAGTAAAGGGCCGATCCGCTGCCGATCTTGGATGGTCGATCTTCGAGGCCCGGAATTTGTCCTAGCTTTTTAACTAGATCAATTTTCAACTTGGACATGCGGTTCAATACTCACCAAAGATTTCGAATTTTGCCAACCAGATAGGGGCTTAACGCCAAGAAAACCATTCCAAAGGCGAGGAGTCGGCCCTTAAAAAAATTGAAATCGTTAAACAGCCATTTCCATCCGAAATGGAAAACGAAACGCCCGACGGAGAATTCTAAAACCAACATACATAGAAGCCACAGGCCGCCAACCGCAAAGGCCTGTTCAGAAGAATCAATTCTCATCCAGTCAAAACTCGCTAATGTGACCGCAAAAAATAGGAGCGAGCCGGAAAAAACTCCCACCTGCCTGGAGCGCAGGTCGCCAATCATTGGAGCAATGAACCTTGCTCTTAGAATTCCGTGAATGACCTCGAGGACAGCGATCAGTGTCCAAATAAGAAAAGCGCGAAGATACAATTCCATTTCCCCACCCAATTCAAATTAAACAATCCGATCTTCAATGTGCAAGTATGAGTCAACCAAAATGGAAAAAGCTCGTATCGATTTAGCTGCGTTTAATTTGCCGAATACAAGAACGGAGGTAGAATGGCCCGACTCCAGCTTTCAAATCGATCATTCCATGCTGGCGCATTTTGCGTAAGATCATCTGCGAAATAAGCGGAACGAAAGACACTTTGATTGTGAGTGAGTCCGCCACTTCCTATAATAAAAATTCCGCGGCTACAAATTTTATGATTGAGTTTTTAGGCGCCTCTAAAGAACACAGCCCAAAGCAAAATCACGACGATCCCAGGCACTCCGAGGAAGTACATCAGGATTGGCACGCCAACTCGGCCATTTGCGTTATCTACAATTCTAGTAAGTTGTTGTTTAAACATGATCAGCTCGCATTTCTTCTTTTCTTATGAACTTTTTTGATTCGCCGTTTTCATCTTGGTACTTCAGAAGTAGGCGAGAATAGACTGCTCCGACTTTAGCTCTCTGTTCGGAGCTTAAATCTTGTCGCACTTGTTTTAAAACTTCCTTTTCTTCTTCTTTCAAGTGGTGCTCGACAAGCTCGGCAAGCACTTTTACTTTGGCCATCCAGAGGTTTTCGTCTCCGGTGCTTGCATCGACTTCATTCATCAGCTGTTCTGCGAGGGCGTGTTCGGTGTCTCCTTCAAGAGCTTCAACTTTCGTTTCGTCATCTTGCTTTAACTGCACATAAAGACTTTCTTCTTCGGCTTTCGTGTGGCCGCGCAAAATTCGCTGAAATTCATCAAATGCGGGACGCTTCTCCGCAATCTCCACATCAGAATCCTTAAGTACTAACAGAAGTTCTTTGATCGGCTTGTGATCCCTTAAGATGAGGGTGACGATATCCCCTGACTCCGAATTTCCGTTGAGCCTAGAATCGCTCTTGCTTTTGGTCGATTTGGAAACTTTCGAGACTTTCTTTTTCATTTACCTTCTCCTTAGTTTGACAGGTTGCAACAGAGAACAAACGGAAAACATATGCAGCGTGCGGCAAATGAAGATGCAACAGCAGCGCCACCTGAAAAATTTCGGCATTACGATATTCAATTGAACCAGTTTTTTTAACGGGTATTCCGGCCGCGCTCACGTGGACTTTTGGCACATCGACGATGGCTGAAAATCTACCCAGAACATTCCTGCGCGAGTTTCGACCTCACCAAAGAAAAGCTCACTATAGAAGACACTAAAAAGATTTGTAAGAAGCATGATGAGGCCGCAAACGGCTGAACTAAGTTTCATTGAGCAAATGGTCTTATTCTTTCGCTAGTTTGCTTCTGAGTACTTCTTAAAGTTATTGAGAATGGACTGCCAACCATTCCTCTGCATTTCCTCGGGGTTCTGTTTTTCCGCATCAAAAATCGTCGTCACTTTGGTGGCAGTTCCATCATGGGCGAACGTCGTTGTGACTTTGCGGCCATCTGGCATTGAGTAGACGATTTTCTCTTGCGGAATGACTTCATCGTAGACCGCTTCGAAATCGAAACCGAAGCTGCCATCTTTGGCCTCCATTCGTGCAAAGTACTTTCCCGCAACGCGCAGATCGTTTGTGGCCTTGGGGCAGTGCCACTCGGGAATCGCGAAGTTCCATTTTGTAATGTGCTCAGGCGAAGTCCAATACGCCCAAACTTTTTGAAGTGGTGCACGAATAGTCGCTTCAATCTGGATTTTCGTATTCATTTTCTCTCCTTCAACAG
>JAXMMN010000395.1:0-2883 GCA_034366485.1 Bdellovibrionales bacterium | reverse complement strand
AAAGACGATCTTGAAGGTCCTTGATTCTCAATTGTGAACGAACTCGGGCCAAAAGCTCGGTGGGTTCAAACGGCTTACAAATATAGTCGTCAGCCCCCTCATCGAGACCGCGAACGACATCACCGGTTTCGCTTCTGGCCGAAACAAAGATCACGGACACGTATTTCTCACGGCCACGAAGAACCTTCAGCATTTCAAGGCCCGAAAGCCCAGGCATGTTGATGTCGAGCAAAATCAAATCGGGTTCGACGGTTTTGAGCTTTTCAAGAGCCTCTTCGGCCGATTCGGCCTGGCTGACGTCGTAGCCTTCATGCATCAGCAACGCGCCGACCAATTTTAAATTATCGCGATCGTCGTCGACCATCATGACAAGACGGCGGGCTTTTTCAGTCGGAGGCAGTGAAGGCATCATCCCTTCAAGGATAACCTGAGTTTCAAGATACAGCTTAGACCAGATTCTCGGCTTCGATTTAGGTCTCGACTTTGGTACAACTGTTCTATGGCATATGATCACAAGCAAATCGACCAGAAGTGGCAGAAGAAGTGGGACGCAGCTGAAGCATTTAAAACTGAATCAGGCAGAACGTCCAAGAAGCCGAAGTATTACGCCCTAGACATGTTCCCTTACCCGTCTGGGTATGGACTTCATGTGGGACATCTTGCCAGCTACACCCCAACGGATGTTGTTGCTCGTTATAAACGAGCAAAGGGCTTTAACGTTTTGCACCCGATGGGTTACGACGCCTTCGGGCTTCCGGCGGAACAATTTGCGATCCAAACAGGAATCCATCCGGCGCAGACCACGGACAAAGCGATTGAGTCGTTTCGCTCGACGCTGAAAACCATGGGCTATAGCTTTGATTGGTCGCGAGAACTTTCGACGTGCGATGCCAGCTACTACAAATGGACACAATTCATTTTCACGAAGCTTTTCGAAAAAGGCCTCGCCTATCAAAAAGAAGTGCCCGTGAACTGGTGCCCAGCACTTCGCACGGTTTTGGCGAACGAAGAAGTGATCGACGGCAAATCCGAACGCGGCGGCCACCCGGTCATCAAAGTTCCGATGAAGCAGTGGATGCTGAAAATCACTGACTATGCAGAGCGCTTAATTGCGGATCTTGATTTGGTCGATTGGCCCGAGCGCACACGTGAAGCTCAGCGAAATTGGATCGGGAAATCCGAAGGCGCGAACGTCACGTTCGACATTCAAGGATCAGCGGAAAAATTGGAGATCTTCACAACTCGCCCGGACACATTATTTGGTGTCACGTTTATGGTGGTTTCACCCGAGCACCCTTGCCTGAAGTCGATTGTCCCCGCTTCTCACAAATCGGACGTTGCTGATTATCAAGCGAAGGCTTCGCGCAAATCGGAAGTCGAACGTAAAGCGGCGACCGAAAAAACTGGGGTTTTTACCGGCGCCTATGCGGTGAACCCATTTTCTAAAAAGGCTGTTCCGATTTGGACGGCTGATTATGTGATGATGGATTATGGCACGGGCGCAATCATGGCTGTTCCTGGGCATGATGAACGTGATTTCGAATTTGCGACGACCTTTAAGCTTCCAATTGAACGAGTCTTAGAAGGAAGCCCTGGCCAAGATGCGTTGCCGTTTACAGGCGAAGGCAAGCTGGTGAATTCTGACTTCCTCAACGGTCTTGAAACGTCGGCTGGAATTGCGCGAGCGATTGCAGAAGTCGAAAAACGAAAACTTGGCACAAAGGTGACTCAGTACAAACTGCGCGATTGGCTTTTCAGCCGGCAGCGGTATTGGGGAGAGCCCTTCCCTGTCGTTCGTTTCCCGAATGGCGAATTGAAAACCGTGCCCGCAAACGAGCTGCCAGTCCTGTTGCCTGAAGTCGCCGACTATCAGCCATCGGAAAAAGGCGAAGCCCCATTGGCTCGCAATTCTGACTTTGTTCAGTACAATGGCGCTCTCGGTAAAGGAATTCGAGAAACCGACACGATGCCAGGCTCGGCTGGTTCAAGCTGGTACTTCTTACGCTACTGCGATCCGCACAACTCTTCGGCGTTTTGCGATTTCGAAGAACAGAAGTATTGGATGCCCGTCGAGCTTTATGTCGGCGGCGCCGAACACACCGTAGGGCACTTGCTCTATGCCCGCTTTTGGCAAAAAGTGCTTTTCGATGCGGGCCTCGTTTCACACCCAGAGCCCTTTCAAAAGCTCGCACACCAGGGCGTCGTTCTTGGAACTGACGGTGAACGAATGTCGAAATCGCGCGGAAATGTGATCAATCCCGATCAGTTGCGCGAGCAGTACGGTGCCGACGTCATGCGAACTTTCGTTTTGTTTTTAGGCCCCATGGCGGCCGACAAACCTTGGCAAGATCAAGGCATTGGCGGAGTTCAGCGCTTCTTAGACCGGTTGTGGCGGGCGTGTGTCGATGAAACTGGTGCCGTGATCGCTGACGATTCGGCTGTCCCAGAAGAACTCAACAGACTTCTCCACAAGACGATCAAAAAAGTCGGCGAAGATCTCGAAAGCCTCGGCTTCAATACCGCGATCTCTGCGTTGATGATTCTTTTAAACGAGCTCTATAAGTCCAATCTGCGATCTAAGAAGATCCTGATTCCTATGCTGCAAATGGTGGCGCCGTTTGCGCCTCACATGGCCGAGGAACTTTGGGAGAAAATGGGCCAATCTGGCTTTGTTTCGAACGCAAAGTGGCCGAGCTTCGATTCGGCTTTGACAGTCGATTCGGTCGTCTCTATAGGTGTGCAGGTAAACGGAAAGTCACGTGGCGTTATCGAGATCGACAAAGACGCGGAAGAAGCGGTCGCTCTCGAAAAAGCCATGGAGGTCAGTTCGGTCGTAAATGCTTTGGGTGGTAAACAGCCAGACAAAGTTATTTCCAAAGCCGG
>JAXMMN010000394.1:0-4458 GCA_034366485.1 Bdellovibrionales bacterium | reverse complement strand
TCTTATCTTTGCCAATTTGTGATCCAATTTTTCCTGGAGACGGTTCACAGTTCGGCGTGAGATCTTCATGACTTCCGCGATTTCATCTTGGCTAAGGCCCTCGACGGAGCGGTAAATAAAAACACTCGCTTCGTCCTGACTGAGCTCACGAACCAAAATCTTTAAACTTTGTTTGGCGGCAAGACGATTCTCAACTTCCGAAGAACTGTTCGCGTCCACTTTGGTTTCTGCTTCGGAAATCAATGCACCTGTATCCGTTTGAAGTGGGACAGATTGATTCGCTCGACTTCGCAGAAAATCGATCGCGGCATTGGTGCAGCATTTGTAAACCCAGGCATAGGCACTTTTCAAATTCGGAAACTTAAGTCCCGCTTTCCAGAGTTTTACAAATACGTCCTGTACAATTTCTTCCGCCGCCGCTTTTCCAACTAAGGAAATCGTTTTACCCAAAGCAGGACGACCAAGCTTTTCATAAAGCATGCGAACAGTCCTTTCCTGACTGCAATCGATCTCTGGTTCAGTCAAACCGGCAAGCCTCCCGACGCGCTTAAGAGTATCGCCTCATTCTGTTCAAGAGTTGAACGATTGAATCGCTTTCGATGTGCCATTTATTTTAGGGAGAAGTTTTTGATCGCAATTTCCTAAGCAAATTCAATTACTTGTGGATTTTTTCAAGTTTCATGGCACAAACGGCGAAGCCCGACCGTTCATCTGCAAGCAGTCAAAACTCATCCGCAGGAGGAACTATGTCCTATCCAAAGAAAAGTAAGTCGATGCGCTTCGCCCTTCCAATCTTGGTCGCTGCGTTTTCAGCAATTGGCTGTAGCGAAGCGCCAAAGAATGAGGATTCGAACAATGAAGTGATCGCCGCCGTCGCCTCGAAACTAAAAACCGTGGAAGAAAACTATCTTCCCGAGTCCATTCAAGAGACCGGCTCCGCTTCGGCCGCAAGCCTCAAATCAAATGCGCCACTTTCAAACCGTGTTTCCGCACAAGATGACGACATCTGTGCAGGCCTCAATATCATTGAATGCCAACCGCGCCTGATTCGCGCTTACATCATGTACGGCAAGGGTGCTGTCGCACTCACCCATCAAGTTGTTTTAAGTGTCGCGCGCGATTTGTCGAACGCGCCCAACAATTCCACAGGTGTTATCAATGTCCCTGAGAAGAATTTGAAAGTGGAATACAACAAACGCACGGTTCTTGATTTCGACTTTCTCATCAGTCAGGGCAGCGTTCCCGTGGGACGGGTTTCGGCGAACTCGGATCTCTACAAAATTCAGTTTGATTTAGGAGTTCTTGAAAAAGACAAACCAGGAAGCCGCGGCGGAAAAATCGAGATTTCGGTGAAGTACAACAAGTCGTCTGATTGGACGTCGCAAGTGACGGTTTCGAACCTTCTTTGCAATCCAAACAAACACGACGATCCAGAAACAGCAAGAATTTCGGTCAGCCGAAAAGATGGGATCTGGAAAGGTCGATCGATGTTCTACAACGGCATCGCAGCCGCTTACAGCGGTCAGAAAAGTTGCGACACACCTGCAAGCGACGACACTGGCCTTGTGACTTACACAGACTTTGTTGCTAACTCGCAAGCGGCAAAAGCAGCGATCTATGTAATGAAAAGAAACGAAACTAGTACCACGGACATTCAGAACTTTGGCTTCAATCTTCTTTGCACGAACTATCCTGATCTTTGCCTGAACTTGGCGACGGCACTCTCGACAACACCGAACGAAGTCGCTGCCTTCTTGGGACAAATGTCGAACCCTTACTGTGTGGTTCGCGGAAGCCCCGCTGTGACATGGAACTCGGATTGTCGCTCGCAATCAGCGGCGGTCGCAGATGCGCCCTTCATTGCCGACCAAACTGGTGAACTTGCATGGGTGACACCGATCGATTTTTATCAGCTTGAAGTGACAATCCCCACGACGTTCGCTGACTGATTCGAACCGAGTTTTTTGTAGGCTACAATCGCCGAATGGCAATTCAATCGGCTAATACCTGGCGATTCTGAGGCTACCCCGCAGGGTCATCTTCAGAATCGTCGGTTTTTAACAGTTCAGTTTTTAGGTGTCGACCTGCTTCGATTTCATCAAAAGCTCGTTCGACATCTAGCTTATGGCCCCTCGTCTGATTGCAAGGGCGACAAGAAGGCACGACATTGTTTTTGGAAGACTTTCCGCCCCGAGCGACAGGAATTAAATGATCCATGGTGAGGTCCGTCTTACTGAATTTTTTCCCGCAGTGATGACACAATCCAGGTCCGATTTGCTGTTTCCACCACTGAGACGCACGAAGCTCCTTCGCTTTGGCCCGTTCGCGCTTAATGTGTCCTTCATCTGCCACCATTGTTTAGCTTTTTATCACAGTCGGCCCATGTGCGGGAACAGCTTAATTGAGCGGATTGAGCTAGAGCCGCTTGCCGTTTATCCCTAAAGTTGATAGCCACTAGGTCATGACGCCAGAGCAAATGAAGTCTCGTTTGGAAAAAGCCTATCCCGGGTGCCCGGTCGAAGTTGTCGACCTTACTGGAACTCACGACCATTACCAAGTTGTGATCGTTTCTGATGCCTTCCGAGGACTCTCGCGAATTCAGCAGCACAAACACGTCATGGGCGTTTTTTCCGAAGAGCTAAAAACCGGCGAAGTACACGCATTGACGATTCAAACAAAACTCCCCGACGGGCAAAACTAACGGAGCTCACAAATGTCAGACACTCACGCTCGCATCGAAAAGATTCTCTCTGAAAACAAAATCGTTTTGTTCATGAAAGGCAGCCCCCAGTTTCCACAATGTGGGTTTTCTGCGCGAGCCACTGCGATTCTCAACGAGTGCGGCGCTAAGTTTCACTCCGTCGACGTTCTTCAAGATCCCGAAATTCGCGAAGGCATCAAAGTCTACGGCAACTGGCCAACAGTTCCACAGCTTTACGTCAACAAAGAGCTGATTGGCGGAAGCGACATCATGATGGAAATGTTTGAATCAGGCGAACTTCAGCCCGTACTGAAAGCCTAGAGCTGTCGGTAGCGGCTGAAAATTCAGTCCAGAGATTTGGGCGAGAGTAAAAAACCGCGCTTACAATTAAGCCAAAACTGACGATTGGCCTGTCGCAATCATACAGCTGCGCCGGATTCGCGGATCTTCCAGCGCAGTTCATAGACCGCAGTAACAATCAAAGGGTGCTCAATACGTCGACGATTGCGCGACCTGCAGCTGCGCACTTACCGCTCTCAGTATTCCCATAAAACTGCTTGGCCAATGTTGTGGTCGCCGAATAGCCAGCTTTTGTATTCGGCATTTCCATCGCTTGCTTAAGGGCAGTGCCGTCTTCGTCAAAGAGGAAATGATTCGCGATCTTTACGAGATCAGTGACAAATGAGACCGCTCCGCCGCCCACTTGATGAAGCGCATCTTTTTCCTCGAAAAGGTCGTAGACCTTTGTAGGCGCATAGCGGCCTGCCATAATGTCTTTCACGGATTCTTTATCATTGATTCCCAGTTCGACGGCCATACCGGTCATTGCGGATAACATCGGAATTGTTTCGCCGGCCGCTGTTGCCACCAGGACCCATGAACTCACACTGCATGCTGCAACAACTCTTAAGATGTTAACGCCCAGATATCTTGAACGCTGAATGGGTGTCATTGCTTCGACTTTGCGAAGCCCTGGCCCCATGAGGCTTTTTAGAGTTAGAAGTTCCGAAGCGGTAGGCGCACTTGTTGATTGATCGATCTCACGACCATTCGTCTGGCCATTTGCATTTGCCATCGACGTTGCAAAGATAGCGGCCACCAAAAGTGCAACCGCGAACGTCGATTTCGAATCTTTCCAACTTTTCATCCTCAAAACTCCTTCGATAGCGAAACGCGATCAGACTTTTCAGTTGTGCCGATCACATAAGCCGATCAAGTATCAAACCGAATGTGAGATAGACGGTTGGTTGCAAGTCACAGACCGATCGCAGACGCCGTACAAATTGAAGTCGAAATGGTCTAAGCGTATTCTGGCACTTTAACCCGTTTCGCTACTCTTTTCGCCCATTCCAGGATTGCGCTATTTTGCGCCCATCCTTAGCCGCTATTTGGCACTGGAAATACGGAATATTGACTAATTTCGATCACGGTTTTGAGTTTTGACCGCAAAGCTTCTTTTGCCGCCATGCTAGCTGGGCAAACTAGACGCAGCTTCGCGGTATTCGCGCACCAGTTTTTCGACGATGGCTTGGCAGTCCATGATCTCGTCGACAAGTCCGACGGATTGGCCAGCACTCCAAACGGTTTTCCACGACGGCTTTTCGCCACTGCCGCCAGCTGCCTCTTCAAGTGACTTCATTCCCAGATAATGAATCAACGGCACTGCATACTTCTTTGTGAGCGGATGCTCTTTCAAAATTCTCAGCGCCAGTGGCAAGTCCGTCCCGATTTTCTTTACGTAGTCAGTGTTGATAACC
>JAXMMN010000393.1:0-1457 GCA_034366485.1 Bdellovibrionales bacterium | reverse complement strand
CAGAGAACCAGCTGAATTAATGAACCGTGAGTGGGGAATGTAAAATGAAAGCCAATGCCATTGTGATATGTTTTCTCGCAGTCGGATTTTCATTCAGCGAAAGCTCGAACGCTCAGAGCGTTAGACTTAACGTTTTAAAGGCGCAAGCGGCCGTCGCTCCTAAAGGTTCTCTAGATCCGGGCGAAGAAATTGTTACGCCAAAAGACGATCAAAAAAAAATGGATGAAGAGTTTAACAGTCGACGGCTTCTGCGCTTTCACCAGCTATGGAATCTATACCTGTTTCGAAATGAAGAAGCGGCGCGTACGCTAAAGTCCGAAGTCGACGCGATGATTAAAGCGGAGACTGAGCCGGCAATGGAAGAAGAGCTCGCGCGTGCAGAGGCAGAAGGCCGCGAACCGACAGAGCTTCGAATCGTTTTAAGTCCCGAAACGTCGCAAGCTCGCACTCGTCTCAATTCAAAAAATGAGTTCAACGAGACCGCACGTAAAGAGTCTGATGCCACGAGATTGACGAAGGTCCACGCCGGCCTACCTCCAGAACAAGTAACCGCGTTTATCGAGGAAAATGCCAAGGCGCTGACTAAGCGCTTGCGTACAGAAATCGCTGCAGGTGGCGACAATGCCGAAAAGGCGAAGGCTAATCTCGCCTATCTACAGGGAACCCTTCTGCCCAAATTAAATGATCCCCAGTACTTCTCCGTCTCACGAAGTGCTTTTGCGAAAGAATTTAGCAAGGTTGTTGGATCATCTGGCGTTCAAACAGGCCGCTAAATGTCCCGGGCATGAGCTTGGGTGAGTCTTCTTAGGCAACGCTGTTGAAAAGCGCGAGCATCGTGTCGCTGACATTGCTTGGCAGTGCTCGCGCAAATCGAAATGATAGCTCTAGCTCATCGTCGGAACGTCGAATCATCGAAATGCCTTTTGATTCTGTCTCGTTGACGATGTGAAGACCCGAACACTCCTGAAAAGCTGACCAAAGATGTGGAGTCTCTTGCAAATGCAAGATCACGTTCCGCACCGCCGTTAGAACTGTGACCAGATTGATAATTTCATCTACTGGATATTTCGTCGGATCCTGTTCAAAGAAAAGCTTCGCCGACCAGTCTGTTCGAATTTCCTCGCAGATCTTTGTCAGTGCCGTTGCCGCTTCTTGATGGGTCATCTTTCTAGCAAACGGAGATCGCGCCAAGGCGCCGTCCGTCAAAAGCGGTAGAACCAAGTGCGCAGCAAAAAATGTGACGGTACTGACGTCGGTGATATCCACTAAGACCACAGCACTTTTGGGGGACAACGCAGCTTCTGAACTCAAGGCCATCACGTGATTTTTAAGGGCCACGGGCCACCCTCTGGCGACGGCTCTCGACTTCAAGACGATTTCCACCGGGCCTAACAGCAATCGCTCGGCTTCATTGATAGATTTGAGAAACCGCCAATAGTTTCCGAGCATCTCGGCAG
>JAXMMN010000392.1:0-1821 GCA_034366485.1 Bdellovibrionales bacterium | reverse complement strand
GAAGTTCGGATTCGCAGTGCATTGCGAGCTTCTGGCTATCAGTTTCCAAAAGGCAGAATGCTTTTAGTTGATGTTCTCCCTCGCGATGGAAAAAAGCATGGGCGTGGACTTGATCTCCCGGTTGCCGCTGGATTCCTACTTCTGACGAATCAGCTTGAGCTTAAGGATTGGGAACAAAAAATTTTTTACGGCGATGTCAGTCTTTCGGGAAATGTCACGGCGCCTTCGGACTGGATGCGAGCCTGTTTGTTCTCAAATCGTCCCATGGTCATTGGCTCCATTGATCATTTGGTAGAAAGAAAAGAAAACGGGTCTAAGCGACTTCAAGAGGCTTCCCTGGGACGCGTCGAAACGGTTCGAGCGCTTCATGGCTTTCGTCTCGAGGGCTTAGAGCAACAGCCAACTTTGCCACACGTGAACGCGACAGCTCCGGCTGTTACTGAACAGCAGCAGTTTTTGAAACTTAATACTCATCTTCGATTCACTCGGCAAAGCGCGAAACTTGCTTCGATCGCAGCCGTTGGTGGACATCCAACTTTACTTGCTGGGCCTCAAGGCTCAGGCAAATCGACGCTTGCACGTGTGATTCACTTCTTGAGACCAGGCGTTTTGGAAAGGGAACTTCGAGAACTTGAGCTTTGGTCGGAAAGTGGTGAGCGGCCGCTTTTGGAGCCGCATCATTCTGCTAGTATCATTGCGATGGTCGGTGGGGGAAGTCCTGTGCGTCCAGGGATTGTGACAAGGGCTCATTTGGGCTCTCTGCTCATGGATGAGATCTTGCTTTTTAAGCCTGAGGTTCAAGAGTCTCTTCGAGAGCCGCTGGAAACGGGAAAGGTGTGCCTGGCCAGAGGAACAGAAAATCGAACATTGCCTGCGGACTTTCAGCTGCTCGGAACGGCGAATCTGTGTCAATGCGGTCGGTGGACACCTGACCAACCAGATCAGTGTTCCTGTTCCAGCAGAATACGAAGTTTGTACGAGGGAAAGCTTCGCGGTCCGTTTGTGGATCGTTTTCAGATGCTGATCTTTACTTCCAATTGGAAGCCATCATTGGGCGATATCGAACTCGGCGAGGTGGCTCTGCGTGTTGAACGCGCTTTCGAGTTTCAAAGAAAGATGGGACGAAATGGAAATCGAAGGTGGCAGCCGCACGACAGTGATCTCAAGCATCTGACGCTCATTCCGTCGACCGGTTCCGAGCGCCGGCGCCTCGCGATGTTGCGAGTCGCGCGAACGCTTGCAGATCTAGAAGGACGGGAGGAGATAAATGAAATGGACCTTCAGTTTGCGGCGACGGTCGCACTCGACACGTTTCAAGCGCTGCAAAATGATGGGCGATAGATGAGAGATCGGTTGGTTTAGGGATTGGTCAAATTGTCGACGGGTACATCGACCAGAGGTGCACCGTTGTGAACATGGGCTGAGAGTTCACTTTGCGACATTTTCTTAAGACGAGCGGCGATTTCTTTGTACTCAGGCGAATCCGGAAGCGGTCGATCGCCACTGAGGAGCTCCGCGATCTCAAGCCAATTTGTCATCGCGATTTTCTCAAGTTCGGCTTTGGATTCAACACTGTCCTCAGACCAGATTTTGCTCCAGGTATTAGCTTTGAAGGGAGCCCATTCGGGGTAGGCGAATTCAAGAAATTCGTCGGTGAGGATCGCCAGAACGCCAATCGCCATAATTCTTCGAGCAATTTCGATGGCGATTTCGGTTTTTACTTCTCTCAAAAGTGCAGGATCACCGGATTCGATTTTCTGGCGGATCGCTTTTTCAACCTGGGCCCAGTCAGTTGCGACGGGACTGCCATCGCGGTGTGAA
>JAXMMN010000391.1:0-1852 GCA_034366485.1 Bdellovibrionales bacterium | reverse complement strand
TTACTTACCTGCCGACTTTCCTTCTTTACGACGCAGCTTTTCGTCCGAGTACTTAACACCCTTACCAAGGTAAGGCTCAGGAGGACGGAAACCACGGATCTTGGCGGCCACTTGGCCAACAAGTTCACGGCTCGCACCGGTGACGGAAATCATTGTTTGTTTCTCAACTTTTACTTCGATGCCTTCTGGAATCGGAAAGTGAATCGGATGGCTGTATCCGAGAGAAAGCTCAAGCCTTTTCCCGCTCACTGCCGCTCGATATCCGACGCCAACTAGTTCTAGTGATTTCGTGAAGCCAGTTGTGACTCCCGTCATCGCATTTTGAACTAGAGCTCGATACAACCCATGAAGCGCACGCGCCTCACTTGAATCGTCTTTACGAACCAAGACGATTTGATTGTTTTCAACCTTCGCTCCAACCTCAGGTCGCATTGCAACCTTCATTGACGCTTTCGCGCCCTTGACGACCACTTCGTTGGTCGGAGAAATCGTCACTTGTACACCGTTGGAAATTACAACGGGTGCTTTACCTACCCTTGACATGCTTCACCACCAATTCTTGATCACCAGAGCGTGCAGACCAGCTCGCCACCGAGGCGCTGTTCTGTCGCTTTTTTATCGCTCATGATACCTTTGCTCGTGCTCAAAACCGCAATTCCAAACCCCGAGCGAACTCGTGGAATAGATTCGCAGTTAACATAGAGACGGCGACCCGGACGGCTAGCACGATCAACAGTCGTGATCGCATGTCGTCCATCGTCGAGATAGCGCAAGTAGATTCGCATCATACCTTGCTTGCCATCCTTCACGACTTTGAAGTCGCGAATATATCCGCCTTCTTTCAAAACATTCGCAATACCTACACGCACTTTCGAGCTCGGAACATCCACTTTTTCGTGGCGTGCGAGACCTGCATTGCGTACTCGAGTCAGAAATTCACCGATCGTATCCATCTTCGCTCCAAATCGAAGTTTCTGTCATATCGGGCCCATGCCCGACAGCCCATCCGCTAAACTTACTTACGGAATGGCATCCCCAAGGCTTCTAAAAGGGCTTTTCCAGCCGCATCGTCTTCTGCAGTTGTGCAGATCGTGATATTCATTCCACGAACTTTATCAACGCGATCATAGTTGATCTCTGGGAAAACGATTTGCTCTTTCAGACCCAAATTATAGTTTCCGCGACCGTCAAAACCTTTTGGCGGCAGACCACGGAAGTCACGAACGCGCGGTAGAGCCAAGCTCACCAAGCGATCCATGAACGCCCACATGCGGTCGCCACGAAGTGTGACGCGTGCGCCGATTGGCATATTCTCACGAAGCTTGAAGTTCGAAATGGCCTTCTTCGCTTTTGTGATAACTGCCTTTTGACCTGCAATCACAGTCAGCTCTTCAGCTGCTTGTGTTACAAGCTTCGGGTTCTGAGTTGCATCACCCAAGCAGACGTTGATCACAACTTTTTCAAGTCGTGGAACCTGCATTGAGCTCTTGCAATCAAGTTGCTTCTTAAGAGCGCTCACGACTTCTTCGTGATAGCGCTTTTGAACTCGATTTTGTGTCTTTGCGTGCTTCGTTGTTGCCACGGCACACTCCTTAAAGAACTTCCGGTGCAAGCGATACGATTTTCACGAATTGCTTTGCACGGAGTTCGCGAGCTACTGGTCCGAAAATACGGGTTCCAATCGGCTCTTTCTGGTTGTTAATTAAAACGGCTGAATTGTCATCGAAGCGAATGAAAGTGCCATCTGCACGACGAACTTTACGTTTCGTGCGAACGACAACGGCTTTCGCCACGTCACCCTTCTTCACTTTCGACTGCGGCATCGATTCTTTGATCGAAACCACAATAATGT
>JAXMMN010000390.1:0-8790 GCA_034366485.1 Bdellovibrionales bacterium | reverse complement strand
GCGTACCTGATACAGTTAAAAGGAGCGCCGTCAAAAAACTGAACAGGAGTGAGAATTTAATTCCTGGAAGAAATTTTCGGCCGCTGCCGTATCTGCGCCTATTTGGAACCACTCTCATACATCCTCGAATCGACCTGTCGCTCAAACAGAGCTTTAGCACCTGCCAGAGACCGGCAGAGAAGCTTCCGCCTGTTCAAGTTTGCACGTCCTGCGCCATAGATATGCGCTCGCCAGGCAGTGCTTTTCAGACAGGCCTCGGCTAGGATACCAGTCGTGAGAAAAACGATTTCGCGACATGTCCGAAAACACGACGACCACACCTTTCGACTGTTCTTACTGAGAACAGTCTCAGCACAATTACACCTCTTGGGTCTTCTGATCGCAGTCGGAGTTTTCGCCGTCTTACTTTATTTGGTGATGGAAAAGTCGCCTACAGTGACCCATATTTTGGCGTGTAGCATTTTTGGCATCACAGGAATTTCTGTCTTTGCCAGTAGCTCACTTTACCATTTCATGGCCGATGGCTTTCAGATTTCCGACAAAGCGAATTCTTGGCTGAATACTTACGACCACTTCTCAATTTATTTCTTTATCGCTGGAACCTACACGGCATTTATCGTTAATGCGATTCAACCGCCGTGGGACACCTATCTTCTGATCACCGTATGGACGTTGGCGCTGATCGGTATGACCTACACCATTCTCAAATCTCGACTGCCCAAACCACTTCAAAGTCGGTACTTGTCGACAGCTCTCTTCGTTGCGCTCGGCTGGACACTTTGTATTCGAATTTCAGAGGCGTGGGCCGCGATTGATTCTGCCAGCCGATTCTTTCTAACTGCAGGAGGCCTTGCGTATACGCTGGGCGCAGTCGTTTACGCGACTAAGAAACCGGATCCATTTCCAAATCGATTCGGTTATCACGAAATCTGGCACATTGCCGTGCTTGTGGGATTTGCGATGCACGCGATTTTAATACTTCGCTTCTATACTTGACGCGCCTTCAGCGCTTTTATACTTGACGCGCCTTCAGCGCTTCTATACTTGACGCGCCTTCAGCGCTTTTACCTTTGAAGAATCAGACTGAGTTCCATATAGAAAGAAATTCCGACCAAGAGATTGAACGGAAACGTCAACGCCAACGGAAGCGCCAGATAGAGACCGGGATTCGCCTCCGGAATCGAAGATCGAATGGCCGTGGGGGCGGCGATGTAAGAAGCGCTGCCTGCAAGCACGGCGAGCAAAACTGTATCTCCTCGCGACATCCCCATGGCGCTGGCCGCAAGTAAGACAAGTGTGCCGAAGCCAATCGGCAATATGAAACCGATCGCCAAAGAAATCAGCTTGTAGCGCAAAGCCTCTTTCAATTGTTTTTGCGCAACCACACCAAGATCTAACAAGAAGAAAGCCAGCGCCCCTTTGAACAACCCCTGAACGACGGGTGAGATTCCCTCCCAGGACCGGTCGTTCATCACGAGTCCAATCAAGAACCCACCCGCTAAAAGAATCACGGACTTTGTCGACGCCAAGTATTTGAGAATTCCAAGACTTCCGGTGGCAGCATCAGCGGAACTCTTTTTATAGAGAAAGACCGCTATTAAAATCGCCGGAATTTCCATGATCGCCATAACGGCAACCATATAGCCGCTGAACTCAATCCCCTGATTTTGCAGAATACTTTGTGCCGTAACAAAGGTGACCGCACTGACCGAACCATAAGCTGCCGCAAGTCCGGCCGCATTCGCTGATCCGAACTTCTTCTTGAAAATTAGAAAGACGGCTAAGGGGATCAGGAGACAACTTAGCACCCCAAGTCCTAAGGACGCCGCGACACTCGTCAAATCACCAGCGTGCTGAACCTCGTGACCGCCTTTCAAGCCCAAAGAGAGCAAAAGGTAGATCGACAAAAACTTCGAGGCCGACTCTGGGACTTCCAAATCTGATTTAACCCAAGATGCAAACACACCGAGGAGAAAGAAAAGAATGATGAGGTCAAAGCTCGCAAAGTGACTCAAATTTATCCTTGGATCTTTAAATCTTGCTTCATTAAGCTTCGTGCTTGTCTTATGTTTTTCACTCTTGTGCGGTCACCGAATCTGTTCAGACGTTCCAGTAGATTTTCCGCAACGGCCGCGACAGCCACGTAGAGATTCCCATCGGATTTACTAATTGTCACGCCTCTATAACGGCCGTTGAGCACTTGAAGCTTCACCGTAAATAGATCTGGTCCTGGCTTCAGTGGAGAGTTTTCCATTTCCAATAACGTTACTATCCGACAAGATTTCAAATCGGGAAATTTTTCGATCAATGAGCTCAAGCGCTCGGTCACAGCCTCTCTGGCCAGCTCCGAAGCATCTAGATTTTTAAACTTCACGGTGATCATATAACCTCCTCACTGGTCGATTGAGATTTTGGGAGCGTGGGCTTTCCCGCGCCCAAACATGCATTCTTGAGCGACATTATTATTCCAGAGATCCCGCTCGAGAGACTCTCTGCGACTAAGTTTTCTGACTCCATGAGACCCTGCACGTTCGACAAACATCTTTCAGCCGAAGCGACTACGCCTACTCCGGATGCTACGCCTTGCAAAACTGCCCCTTGCGAAAGGGACGTCTCTGCAGATTCAACGGCTCGTGTGGTTGCTTCAGTCGTTGCTTGGGTGGTCGCGGCGATCGCCGGCCCCATATGCTGCCCTAATTCTTGAGCAACATATTTTGCCGCCGAGAAGCCCGCCCAGATGACTAACCCACCGGTGAGTAGCAGTCCGATGATCCCAACGATCGCAATCGTTTTCAGCTTTCTGCGCCACTGAGGGTTTTCTAAAATCACGTTCAATGCTTTTAAAAAAATTTGAGCCTTCATAGATTCTCCATATCGTCTTCGGTTCGGATCCTGAGTTCACTTTTCAAGATAGCCATCGCAATTCTGGCCCGTGGCATCTCCCCTTCGGCCGCCACAATGACCTCGCCTCCTTGCGCGATGACGGCCTGAGCCAGGTCGTCAAGAATGTCATCGTCCTCGTGATCTAGGTGATAGGGATTGATGGCCAAGCCGCCAGTCTTTGGGTCGATCTTGCCAAACACTTTCGCGTCGGCCGCTACCATCAGTTTTCGAACTTCACCCCGAGCAACCGCCTTAGAAATTTGGAAAATGTTCTTCGCTATTCGGCTTTGGTCCTCCGCAATAGAGAATTCAATCAAACTCTTCTGGAGATCCGCCTTGGCCCGCTGAGCGAACACGCTCCGAATTTCCACACATGTTTTTTCAAGGCTTGCTTTGCTAAATGGAAGATCAAACGACAGCACAACGTCCGCAAATAGGCTTCTTCGCCCCCCTTTGGACAACCGCGCTTCCAGCAAATCTGAGGAGCCCATAACAAATAAGTCTGGTGCGGTTGATCCGCGATAGGTTCTTAGCCAGTGAAGTAGGCGCGTTCCATCGTCGTGTTCCACACCTTCACCGAACTGGAATGTCGAGATTTGAATAAATGAATTCGAGTCCCCTTTGAACAAGTAGGCCAATGTTCCATCAAATGTCAGAAGGTGAAAGTCGCGCTCGACCTGTAGCCACTTTAGTAGCGGTTTGACATGAAATGACGTGGCAACAACGAACGTATCCTCGACCAAAATGGGAAGGCAAATCACTCTCAAGCTGCTCTCATTTCGAAAGATTCCAATGTTTCCCTGCATCTCGCTGAGGGAACTCACGTTTTGAAGAAGCGCTTCGATCGGCTCTAAGAACTTCGAAAGCCGATCGGTTTCCATGACCGGTTGAAGATACTCGTAAGTTTCATCAATCAGACGCCTGAGCTTCTTTTCAACAGAAGCAACGTTGTGATCATTTGAAATATAGCCTGTGAAATGGAAGCCATTTTTCGAATTGAGTATCGGAAGCAGTCCAGTTTTTTTTGCCGCCAACATACAGCCCCTCTGGTTTTTTACCAGCCGATCATTCGGCCTTAAGAAAACTTTAGAGCAATTCGGTAGATTCTAAAAATGTATAATAGCGCTAGATAATATCGTTTTTATCTATATAGAAAAACTGGACATGAGCTTAGCTGCAATATGATTTTCGATTTTGCGCTTCGCTGAAAGCAGATAAAGCTCTTCATGAACTCCCACAAGCTTGCCGATTTCAATGAGCTCGCCACGCAAGACTTGCCCCATGACTGTGTGAGTGGCCGTAGGCATTATTCCCATCCCATTGATCGCCATTAACTTCTTCACCGCAATATCCTGGCTCTCGATCACAAGATCTAGTTCCACGTCGTAGGCCCGGGCCCAGCTTTCAAGATCTTGGCGCAGGCGACTATCAAAAGTCGGGAAGATCATCGGCTGACCCGAAATCGACGAGGGAAAGCCGTTACGCAGCGATTTGTATTTGGGCGAGCCGTAGAACGCCACCGGTTTCTTGGTAATTGGCTTAACGAGAATTCCCTTCGCATTCACACCCGACGGTAGAAAGTTCGTCACCATGATGTCCATTTGATGGGTTCCTAATTGTCTCAGCAATTCGTCCGAATTACCTTCCGAAAGCGTAATATGACAGGCGGCAATCTTCTGCGCCCTCTGCACCAACTGAAGAACGATCTGCTTGGGAACACTATCGAGTGCCCCCAGATGCAAGGCCGGACGAGCGGGACGAAGACGATCGTGCAAAACTTCGTACATCTCGCCTCCCATTCGAAATATGTTCTTCGAATAGTCCAACGCGACTTTGCCGTGTTCCGTAAGAACCAATCGTTTTTTTTGACGTTCAAAAAGCTGAACTCCGAGATTTTCTTCAAACTGTTTCAACTGAGCTGAAAGAGTCGGTTGCCCAAGTCGCAACTTCACTGCGGCTTTCGATACGGTCCCCTCTTCAGCGATCGTTTTAAAATAAAACAAATGATGATAGTTGATCCAGTTATCCAAAGGACCTCCAAAGTGATCGCTTCGAACAATAGTGATTTATGCGATGATAAACAAACAATATATCGATTTGAGATATCAGCTGATTATTGAGCGGTCGAACGTAAAGACTTGCCGGCCACATAGTCACGAACGAAATTGGGAAATCCCTCCAGCGCGCCTCGCTCAGCCATAAACCGCTCGAGTTCCGATCGGGAGCCGACAAAGATCGGAGGCTTCACATAGTTCGTACCAAACTGTTGAAGAGTGGGATCAATATAGAGATGATCACCTTTTCCAAAAAAATCGGGAACCTTCAAAAAGTAATGCGTCCCCGGAGTGTCGCCGAACGAACTTGAGATAAGGGCTTCCACATGAGTTGTCTTCAAACCGTATTCCGATTCTAAAAGTCGCTTCAAGGCATGCGAGGCTTCCCAGCAAAAGGGCATGTAAAGTCCACCGGGCCCTTTGCCAACGATCTTAATCACTTTTTTTTCTAGCGCTCTTGCGGCGGCAATCCAGGAGGAGAGACTCTTTTCATGAACGTTCTTATCTTTGTCGACGCGAATTTCCACAAATGATCGCTCACAAACGACAGCCGATGCAGCAGAAGAATTACTGAGTGTGACCAACATGAGAGCTGCGATCAGCAAGCGACCTAGATTCATAAGAGACGGATTGTATCACGAGGTTCGTATCAGCTCACCTGTTGTTAAATGAACAAAGTGACACTTTACGGCCTCCACTAAATCAGCCGTATGCCTTTTCAGCGCGAAACAATGAAAGTTTGCCCGTGGACTCATTTCCCGAAGGCACAAGATATGTGATTTGAATGGGCTGACAGCAAACTTCGCAATCTTCGACGTAACTCTGAAGACCTTCAACCGAGAGGTCCAAGACAAAGCTGATCTTTTCCAAACAATAAGGACATGTAAATTTCTTTTCTATTTCTTCCACAATACGGATTCTACCTGATTACTCTTCAAAGTTCGACAAGCGGTTTGGTGTCCGCCGTTTTCAGGTATTCTTCATAACTCATGCCTGTGCCTTCGCTGACAATGGAGTCGATTTCAGTAATCTCCTGGCCCGGTTCGCCACTTTCCCCAAGCGTTCGTGGGGCCTTAAGGACGACGGTGATATGATGTGCAGGAGAATAGTAGAATGTGTCTGCAGTGCCTGTGCCTCTGTGGAAACAGTCGACACGAATTGTGTCCACGTCCCCAATTTTAAGTTTGATTTGCTCTCTTTCTAAAACAACACAGTTAAAGCTCCAGTGAACACTGTGTCTTTTGGTTTCAGAGTCCGTGGCCATTTCTCCTCTAGATTCAAAAACTGCAATTTTGCCGGCTCGCAATGGGAACAGCACTTCGGGATGACCAGCATTGGTAATCTCTGCCTCTCCAAATTCAAAATCTCCTTTGATCCGAACCAATCCTTCCATGCCACCAGAGGGTCGGCCCCAGGTTGTCCAGGAATTTAAGTCGGCACCAGTGATCGGGTCGATTTTGTGGGTTTCCCATTTCCAATTTAAATTATCAAACGCGATCAGCTTCGATCGAACGAGCGTCCTCACTAACACTCCCTGTTTTGAGACAAGGCTTTGAGAAAAGACGACATGCAACCCCAACTTGGGGTTGGGCCTTGGCACTGGCTGCCATGGATCAGGCCCCGGTGGTTCAACGACATCTCCCATTTTGAGTTTGGCGAGGCTCTGTAGGAGTTCCGCACTTGGCGGTGACGGAACAGAAAAGCCTGCGGGCTCGCGACGGGCTGAACCGCTCAGTTCATTCGGGTCATTGACCGGTTTGTAAGTCTTTGTTGCGATCACCGCTGTTGCTACGACCGTCATTGCAAGCCCAAGACCGGCTATTGCCAAGCCACCTCGGATGCGACGCTTTGATATTTCAACCGGACGCTTAAGACGCATAGCCGATCGCAGCCGAGTCGATAGAGCGCGATATTCTTCGCAAGCCTGATTGAGAGTTTGCGGGTCTACCGTTACGTCTTCAAGTCTCGTCAGCCAAGTTGAGTCACTGTCTTGTGATATCAACGCACGTTCTATTTCGAGCGACTTCGAAAGTGCGTGCGACAAAACGGGAGGCCAATCCCACCGTGGGACCAAGATATTTTCCAGGTGTTTTGTTACTTGGTCCCTGTTCTTAATCTTAACTCTTTGAAGCGGAAAGCGAAACGTCCTCGGGACGTGATTGAGATCCACGCTCTCAATACTCTCAATGAACTCGGTTAAAGTAGCTGTTCGATTTGCTTCTTCTCTTTGCGTGGCACGTTGGATTGTCGCGCAGATTGATGCAGGCAGAACCGGCACCATGGCGAATGGAATCTCCAACGCAGAGGTTCGAATTTTCTCCATGACTTCGAGACTTGATTTCGCCCCGAAGGGAACGATTGCCGTCAGCATCTGATTCAAAACCAGCCCAAGCGAATAGATATCACTTTTGGCGGTCGGCGCCTCTCCCGAGAAGAGTTCCGGAGCGATGTAGTTTAATGTTCCAATTAAAGTTCCCACTTCAGTTTCAAATTCATTCTCAGTAACCAAAGCTTTTGCGATTCCGAAATCAATAAGCTTAGCGCGACCCTGTCTGTCGATAATGATGTTCGCAGGTTTGATGTCGCGATGAATGATGCCAAGGTTGTGAGCCTCGCGAAGTCCTGTCGCTACATCCTTTATAATTTTGAAGATTTCAGCGAGGTTGAGTCGGCATTCATCAATAAGTTTCAAAAGTGGTTCGCCATCGACATACTCCATGGCGAGATAAACACATCCCTCATGCTCGCCAAATGAATATGCAGCCGTGACGTTTGGATGCTGAAGTTTGGCCAAGAGGCGACCCTCTTGAAAGAAACGTGCATAGACCTCGGCGCCAACTTTTGAGTTCTTCGCGACAATCTTTACGGCCACTTTGCGGTTCAAGGAATCATCGCGACAGAGGTAGACCTGCCCCATGCCGCCAGCACCAATTGGTGACAAGATCGTGTACTGGCCGATCAACTCACCTGGTTGCTTGATCCACTCAATATCCTTAGCCATGAAACTCACTTTAATGGATAGGCCCTGCTTCGAACCGATACCCCTTAACTATCGGCTTCTGGACCAGAATACTGTCTAGACTTAGGCCCTGATCGGGCCACAAATCCGGCGCTGTCCCGCTCACCAACGCAATCTACTTGGCTTGTTTCTTTAGAATTCGGTAGGTCGCCCCGTGTTCGCCCGACACCCAACCGTAGGAAATTTGTCGTCGACTTCGCGTTGTAACTTCCAACAAATCACCGACTTGTAACTTCTCATCTGGTTTAAAATAAAATCGCACGCTCATTTCCGGAGGAACCTGCTGAACGATTTCTTTGAATTCGGGAGGTGGTGCTTTTGCATTCACGGGCGTTTTGGGAAGTTTAAGCGTTTCGCTCTCCACGGTTTCGAGCGTCGAATGATTCTGAACCTTCATCTGAATTTCGAGGAATTCGCGGTCTTCACCGGATATGTCACTGGTACCAATCGACTTAGATATTTTGGCAGCGGACAACACCAAGCCGACGTAACGTTCTCTCGAATCGGGACCAACAAATTGTGCAGGTGGCGAACTCGAAGCGCCAGGCGGCTTCATTAGAACTCCTATGGCGATGAGAAGAAGTCCAAAGCGGATTGATGACATACATTTCAAATGATGAGGCCACCGGCCGAGGAAGGAAAGGAAAATGGTAGGGGATACCGGACTCGAACCGATGACATCCACCTTGTAAGGGTGGCGCTCTACCAACTGAGCTAATCCCCTGAACTGCGAAGAGCACTGGTGTTACCGACGGTTTTAACCTTAGTCAACAGCCTCTGTGCTCCTGCCTTAAAAACGAACTATCGTGATCCAGGCCGAGACGCGGCTTCGCG
>JAXMMN010000389.1:0-3144 GCA_034366485.1 Bdellovibrionales bacterium | reverse complement strand
TCTCATGATGTGTGGATAAATCGGTGTAAAGCGCGCGAACTCGGCCAACTTCTTGGCTGCCACCATTTGGCGATCTTTGTAGCGAGGCGACTGATCGTAGATTCGCATGAGGTCCCAATAGACCGAAGCAACGACCGTCATTTCCTGCTGGCGCGAAGTGGAGGAAAACAAATCAGGCGAAAGCTCGCCTTGTTTTTTGTCGTAAACGAGCTCAAGAATTCGCAGGTACTTTTCGTATTGCACGGCCGACTCGGCGAAATTTTTTTGCGCCAGGAGGTCTTTCGCCTTCTTCACCAGCGACACGCGATTGCGCCAGAGCAAGAGACGGTTTTGTTCTTTGGCTTGTTGCTGAGCGCGCAAGGCTTGGCCCTTGGAAACCATCTTACTTAAAATTGAATAGCAGCCGCCGCAAACAGTGTCGGGGATTGCCGTGAGCTGAGCGTTTTCTTGAAGAGCGATTTTCATACCCGCAGCGACTGGTACAAGCGACGGAACGTTGTCCCCGCAGTACGGACAAATAATCGCGCCGTCTTCTTCGGCACCTGTGGCGGCGGGCTTCTTTCTACTCGGCTCTGCGCCTGCGTCCGAAGGTGTCATTACTGCGCGACTCCGTTGGTCTTTGTTCCATTTGACGGGACTAGATTTGCCCCAGCCTCGACGACCTTTGCACGACACTCTTTATCGGCACAGCAGGGACCAAGTGCGCGCAATATGCTAAGTGGTTGGCTGACACTTGGGTCATTCTCCTTCCAAACAAGATCTGTATTTGCAGCATTTATCAGGTCGTTCGCTGCAACGAGGTCCGATCCACTGAGGTCATCGCCGTCGACCAAATGGACTCGTTCGCAGGCCTGGTTTTGAGTTGCGCAAGCATACTGAATTTGGGCTTTTGATTTTGGCGATGAGCGAGGCTTGAAGGCGAGCGCCTTGCGAACAGTTTCTTCTGTATCGTTGGGGGGAATGCGAAAGCCGTACACACTGGATGGGTCTGGTGGAATCGACTTCGAGCAATCTTTATTTTGACAAGCCTCCATGGTTCCCGTGTGGTCGCGAATAACTGCGGCGCGCCCCAATTCTTCAATGCCTAAGGAAATGGACTCTTGATTGCTGACGAACCAATTTGCGACTTCGCTATAGTATTCATTGCGAATGTGCTGCTTGCCGTTTGTGTCCCATTCCTTTTGGCCGACTTTTTTAAACACTCGCAGTCGCAACTTTGAATTGCTGACCTTGTCTTCGAGGATCTTCGCGTCACCGCAAACTGTGCCAGAAAAAGAACCGTGCGGAGTTGTGCCATGTAGACTGCAAAGCCTTACTAGGCCGTCAATCGCGGCTTTGGCTTCACTCACTTGAACTTTACTTGCATTCGCACTTTCCTCTAGGGACTGCAGTTGGTCGGCGGCTTTGCGGACCTTTGAGGCAGCGGCTTGAAGCGGCTGACCTTGAGCTATGAACTTCACGGCCTGTTCGTGTTTTTTGGATTTGAGAATGACTGATAAGTCGTTCTTTGTGTGGAACTCGACATCAGAGTTTCCGACAATCGCGAAACCCTTGGCTCCGTCGGCAGTACATTGGACTTTAATGGGTGCCATCGTTACTGCATCTAAAAGCGACTGGGCTTTGTCTATGAAACCAGCTTTCGGAAATTCGGAGCCTCGAAGCAGGGTGCTATAGACATCTTTTTTTGAAAGGTAATCAGCTGGGCTTGCGCCCTGTTCGGGGCGACTTTTTTGTAGGGCGGAAACAAAAATGTAGGAGGCCATCTGTCCAGCGCTTCGGGTCGCAGAGCTGCCGGCTTCCTGTGCGTCGGCGGCCGGCAAAAGGAAGTCGATTTTTGACGCGGTCTTTTTCTTTTCACTGAACAAAGCATCATTGAGCGAATTCAGAATAGAGCCAGTGTCGGGCGCCAGCCATTCGCGTCCGTTGATTGCAAATCGCTTCGTGTTTGCGAAATCGACTTCTGCCGAAAACATGACTGTGCCACTGCGGTTTCTTGCCACAAGTCGACCGAACACGGTCTCGAACTTGAGATCCTTATTGCGCTTGTACTTCGCGAGAAGTGACTTTAGGGGAACCGTGTCTTCTGGGCGTGCTTGCCCGAGAAGCGCAGCTCGGAGGTCATTGCTCAGCTGAGCCTGATTGAGTTCCGTCGCGATCCGCGCCGTCACCGCGGCGGTTTGAACCTGAGCAAACGGCGTAAGTCCAGTGGTGCCCTTTTCTGCCTCATTGCTGGCGAAGGAAAGTTCCGGCTGCAGCACCAGACAAAGCAGCAGGCAGAGTGGCGGGACGGACACACCAAGAAAATTTCGTTTATTGAACTCGGTCACTTTGCAGTCCTTTCGGAATCAGAGAACTTTATTGATCCCGCAGTGAGGGATTGGAGCTTTGTTCGGCAATTGCTGCTTGCGCAACACTGTCCCAGGGGCCTGAGGGCAGAGGCCTGTTGAAGGAAGATCGCTTTTTTGAACACGCGCCCTCGATTTTCTTTGGCCAGTTTTGATCGCAAGCTTTCAAAATCTTTTTTTGTAAGTTTGTAGGCGGCGTCGGTGTTGGTGAGCGTGCCGCAAGTTTCATTCTGAACTTCGCAGCCATATTTTACCAGCGGCGCCGCACCGGTTGTCGAATGACGAAAATTTAGTAGCGCCTGAATGTCCTTAGAGACTTCACCGCGCGACGGTTGAACGATCTCCAATACCGTGGGCGCATAAGTTTTTACACAATCTGTACCATCAAGACATTGATGCAGGCGCATTTGACGACCGATAATTTGCGCCGATTCGACCGATTTTCCGAACGCGAGGATTCCATCTGCCTCCGTTGCCAAAAATTTGAGTAGATCTTTTTCGAAGGCGATCAAATGTTTTCCCGGCAGAAGGTCGCTTGCTGCCCGAAGACATTCTGATCTGTAATCTCCTTCAAGTCGGCTGCAGCGTCCTTCGCGGGAGATTTGCTTTTGATAGAGCTTGTCGCACATTGAAGCTGCGCCAGGATTTGATTTCATTAGCTGCAGTCGTTCGCAAATAAGGCGAACCGGACCGTCAACCAATTCAAGAGCCGAAGCGACCGTCGGCTCCTTTTTGTGTAGGGCAAGCAGCGCGGAAATCTTCCGGCTTTCTTCGGCCAGGTCAATTCGAGATGGCTTTA
>JAXMMN010000388.1:0-2024 GCA_034366485.1 Bdellovibrionales bacterium | reverse complement strand
CGCATCGCCAGCGGTTTGGGCTGACACCCAGGTAGGGCATTGAATTTTGCAAAGTGGTTTTCTTTTTCGGTGGTCGACAGATCGCCGAGTCCAATGCGCTTCGCCCAGGCGTCATTCCAAAAGCGAAGCTCGCGCATTGGAAACTCCGCCGGAGCAACCGGATCGGAAAAACCTGTTGGTAAGAGAGAATAATCGAGGCGCGCTTTCAACGACATGAGGCGACATTCCTGCCGCCTCATCTAGAAAGAGTCAAGAAGACCTATGCTGGTTAGGCGCGCTGGCTACCTAATCTAGCGCCTTAAACAAGAATGGGTAGCTGACACGTACCTGGGTTCCACCTTTGGGAAGTGGAAACTTCCAGCCAGCCATCCGGCGAAGAACACACCCCTCCACCAAGCTACTCTTCAGTGTCGAAGTATCGATCTTCGAGTCCATCACTCCACCACCGGCGTCGATCGTAAAGCGCACTAGAAGTTTACCGTAGAGATCCGGATTCGAGCTCAACTGACGCTCATAACAGTAGCGGATTTGACCAAGATTGCGGCGTATGACATCGGCAATGACATCGCGATCAAGACCACCTTCAATGACGGTTTCTTCATCCACCATGGCTACGTCACCTGTACCGACTGTTCCACCGGCCAGCGCTGTTCCATCGCGAACTCCAGTTGCACCTCCGCCTTTGCCTTTGGTTGCAACGCCACCGAGTCGATAGGTATCACCAGCGACAGCTGCGGCTCCGCCACCGCCCGTCGTTGACGTTCCATTACTAAAGAACGCGCGCCCCGAACCCTTCACGTCAGGCGACACGCCTTGTGCCGCAATCATCAAACCGTTTTTGTTCGCCCGCTTCGCAATCTTTCCGACCAGCGCCGACAATCCGGCGTTTCTGATAGACGTCAATGCTTGCGTCGCCTTTTCGGATTTCACCGGCGACATCGATTGATCAGGCATTGCAACTTGCGTTTGTTGGTTCGACGGCGCATTCGCCGATCCGCCAGCTCGCAGCTTGGCAGTTTGAGTCACCTTTTTCGACTCTTGACGTTTTTTCTTAATGGCCTCGGCATTGAAAATCATGTCAATCGACTTTTGATCAAGCGCGAGTTCCGGTTTTGAATCTGGAGCTTTTGGCATAAACCAAACTGAACCAACCATGAAGAGCAGCAGTAAGAGTGCCGCGATCATCGGTTTCTTCAGATCTTGATCGACGCGCACACCTTCAGCAGCCGCCGCTTCTTGAGCTGTGATCAATCGCTGGCGAACTTTTCTTGTGCCCCAGTCCGTTTCAACCCACTCCGCCGACGTTGGAGCGACAAAAACTTTATCGCCGCGCCGAAGAGCCTGCGTCTTATCTAAAACGTGTGTCGACAAAACCCGACCACGGTGGTCAACAACGACGGCCAAGTGATGAGCCAAAGGCCCACGGTCAGCTGAGGTCTGCGACATCGTTTCAGCCGAATGAAAGAAGTGATCCGTTCGCTCTTTCGAGAACAACTTAATTCGGTGCTCGCCGATTTCAATCTCTGCCTTTTCATCCAGCATCGCTTCGATGACAGGCTCATTGTTCAATTTAACTTGTGGACCATCTAGCGAAACGCTGCGGATATACCAGTGCGAATCTCGGTACTGCAAGACGGCATGGCAGCCAGCGACATCTTTTCCGGCTAAACGCAGATCGGCCTCTTTTGAAGAACCAATCACGTAGAGCGGAGTCCGGGACGTCACACGTCTACGACGGGCCTGAGTACCTGTTCCAGTATGTTCAAGAAAGAGTTCTGGTCGACCCATCGATTACTCCTTCAGCATGACCGCGATTTTGACATCGGAATATCCGGCCATCATCGACGTGTACATGACCTTTCGAAGCAAATCGTAAGGCAAGCTTCGTTCGGCCTGCATGACCACTTTACCATCGAATTCTAGTTCCGAATTCTGACTAGCGATCGTGCGGGTTTTCTTCGCTTGTTCGTCGAGCTCTGTGTAAAGGGCCCGAATAAACTGCGTATCGTTGGCATCGACATCAC